>NZ_JBBDQW010000023.1:0-12793 GCF_040905785.1 Tistlia sp. | reverse complement strand
CCCCCCCCCCCCGCCCCCGGCTTCGCCGGCTTCAGTAGAAGGGCGGGGAGGTGACCCAGATGATCCGGGTCGTGACCTTGCCGGGATTGAACGACTGGTGCGGCAGGGTGCTCTTGAAGCGGAAGGAATCGCCCTTGCGCAGCTGGAAGTGGTCGCCGCCGACCCAGAGGTCGAGCTCGCCCTCCAGCAGGTAGCCGCACTCCTCGCCGGGATGGCTGTAGTTCTCGCTGCCAGTGGTGCCGCCCGGCTCGATGACGACGATCAGCATCTGCAGCGTGCCCGACAGGTCGGGCGTCACGAGCTCCTTGACGATCCGCTTGTGCGGCAGCTCCAGGCGCCGGCCCGCGCCCCCCCGGACGATGACGTCGCGCTCGCGCGGCGGCGGCATCCGGCCGTCGTTGAAGAACCAGATCGGCGGCACGCCCAGCGCCTCGGACAGGGCCCTGAGAGAGCGCAGCGAGGGCGAGGAGGTGCCGCGCTCGATCTGGCTGAGCAGCCCGATCGACAGGCCCGAGGCCTCGTTCAGCTGCTTCAGCGACATGCCGCGCGCCTTGCGCAGGTCGCGCACCTGGCGGCCGACCCAGCCGTCCGATCCCTCGCCGCCCTCGGCGACGAACTTCTGCCGGACCCGGGTCAGGGCCGGCTGCTCGGCCGCCTGCGTCGGCGGCTGCGGGGAGGGCAGGGTCGATGTCATGGAAAATGAAATTGCCGTTTGCGATGTTCAGTCTACTGGCCTAGTATTTTAGTTCTATGTACGCAGAAATCCAGCGTTTTTCTGAGTACCGTTGATTGCAGAGGAGGCGGCGTCGGGCGCAGGGCCCGAGGTTGCTCCCGACCTCGCGAGGGGCTGCCGGCGGCACCGTCAAACCTGGGATCTCGGTATCGCAGGGCCTGGCCGCAGGCTCCGTCAGGTGAGGGTTCATGGATCGCGTCGACGTCGGTTTGGCAGGTATCGGGGTTCTGCTGCTTCTCCTCGTCTTGCGCGTGCCCATCGGCGTCGGCCTGGCCGTGGTCGCCTTCTTCGGCGTCGTCGTCGTCACCAATTCGAACGTCGCCTTCGGCCTGCTCGGCAACGTGCCCTACGAGTTCATCGGCGACTGGTCGCTGTCGGCCGTGCCGATGTTCATGTTCATGGGCTTCCTGGCGACGGAGATGAAGCTGACCCGCTCGCTCTTCGGCGCGATGCGGGTGCTGTTGGCCGGACTGCCCGGTAGCCTGGCGGTCTCCAGCGTCGCGGCCTGCGCGCTCTTCGCCGCCGCCTCGGGCTCCTCGGTGGCGACCTCGGCCTCGATGAGCCGGATCGCCGTGCCGGAGATGCTGAAGCTGGGCTACAACCCCGGCCTGGCCGCCGGCTCGGTTGCCGCGGCCGGCACGCTGGGCTCGCTGATCCCGCCGTCCATCCTGATGGTCATCTTCGGCATCTTCGCCGAGGTCTCGATCGGCAAGCTGTTCGCCGCCGGGATCATCCCCGGCATCCTCTCGGCGGTCATGTTCAGCGCGATGATCATGGCGCGCGCCAAGCTCGACCCGGGCCTCGCGCCGGACATGGCGGAGCGCCCGAGCGCGGCCGACCGGCTGTGGGCGATGCGCCAGATCTGGCCGCTGCCCGTGCTCGTGGTCGGCGTGCTGGGCGGCATCTACGCGGGCCTCTTCACCCCGACCGAGGCGGGGGCGGCGGGCGCCGGCCTGACCATCCTGATCGCCCTGCTCCAGCGGCACTTCTCCCTGGCCGCCTGCTGGACCGCGGCGCGCCAGGCCGTCGAGGGCACGGCCTCGATCTTCATCATCGCCGTCGGCGCCGGGCTGTTCGCGCGCTTCATGGCCCTGACCGGGGTCCCGGACTTCCTGGCCGAGCAGTTCCTCGCCTTCGGCGACGCGCCGATCCTGCTGATCCTGCAGATCGCGCTGCTCTACCTGCTGCTCGGCTGCTTCATCGATTCGATCGGCATCATGCTGCTGACGCTGCCGATCGTCCTGCCCCTGCTGCACGGCGCCGACGTCGACCTGATCTGGTTCGGGGTCCTGGTCATCAAGCTGCTGGAGATCGGCCTGGTGACGCCGCCGGTCGGGCTCAACGTCTTCGTGATGAAATCCTCGCTCGGAAACCTGGTGACGCTGCCGCAGATCTTCCGCGGCGTCGCCTGGTTCATTCTCGCCGACCTGGTCACGCTCGGCCTGCTGATCGCCTTCCCGAGCCTGTCGACCTGGCTGCCTTCGCTGATGAAATGACGCCGCGATCCCGCCCGGCGCGCCCGGCGGGGACCACCGCGGACAACCGAATACATGGAGAGGAGTACTCGATGCGCGTAGGTGTTGAGGTCGGTGGCACGTTCACCGATCTGGTCGCGGTGGAGGACGGCCGCATCATCGTTACCAAGGTCCGCAGCACGCCCCACAGCCCCGACATTGGGGCGCTCGACGCGATCCGCCAGGCCGACCTGACGCTCGCCGCGGTGACCGAGCTGGCGCACGGCTCGACGGTCGCGACCAACGCGGTCCTGGAGCGCAAGGGCACCAAGGTCGCCTTCGTCACGACCGCCGGGTTCCGCGACATCCTGTTCCTGCAGCGCCACGACCGCCGCTCGATCTACGACATCCACTACCAGAAGCCGGAGCCGGTCATGGCGCGGCGCGACTGCTTCGAGGTGGCCGAGCGGGTGCTCGCCGACGGCAGCGTCGTCGAGGCGCTCGACGAGGCCGCGGTGCGCGAGACCCTGGTCCCGCTGATCGCCGCCGGCAACTACAAGTCGGTCGCCGTCTGCCTGCTCAACAGCTATGCCAACCCGGCCCACGAGATCCGGCTCGCCGAGATTATCGAGACCGCGCTGCCCGGCGTCCTGGTGACCCGCTCCAGCGAGGTCGTGCGCATCTTCCGCGAGTACGAGCGCGCCTCGACGACCAGCCTCTCGGCCTACGTCCAGCCGGTCATCGACAGCTACCTGCGGCGCTTCGAGCAGCAGCTCGACGAAGCCGGCTTCACCGGCCACCTGACCGTCATGCAGTCCAACGGCGGCCGCCTGCCGGCCTCGGCCATGCGCCGCAGCGCGATCACGGCGCTCTTCTCCGGCCCGGCCGCCGGCGTCGTCGGCGCGACCCGCCAGGTCGGCAAGTCGGGCTTCGAGGACCTCATCACCTTCGACATGGGCGGCACCTCGACCGACGTCTGCCTGGTCGAGAAGGGGCGCCCGGCCCTGACCATGGAGACCGAGATCGGCGGGCTGCCGGTCATGACCCCGGTGCTCGACATCGTCACGGTCGGCGGCGGCGGCGGCTCGATCGCCTGGATCGACGACGGCGGCATGCTGCGCGTCGGCCCGCAGAGCGCCGGCGCCGATCCGGGCCCGGCCTGCTACGGCTTCGGCGGCGAGCAGCCGACCGTCACCGACGCCCAGGTCGTGCTCGGCGCGGTGCGTCCCGAGGCCTTCCTCGGCGGCCGCATGAAGATCGACACCGAGGCCGCGCGCGCCGCCTTCGCCGGGATCGCCGAGCACTTCGGCCTGTCGATCGACGAGGCCGCGGAAAGCGTCGTCAAGCTGGTCAACTCGAACATCGTGCGCGCCATCCAGCTGGTCTCGACCGAGCGCGGCCGGGACCCGCGCGACTACGCCCTGGTGCCCTTCGGCGGCGGCGGCCCGCTGCACGCCGCGGCGATCGCCGAGGAGCTCGGCATCGGCACGATCTGCGTGCCGCCCAACGCCGGCGTCATCTCGGCCTACGGCCTGCTCGCCTCCGACTTCGTCAAGTTCGCCAGCCGGACCAGCAAGATGCCGATGGACTCCGGGCCCAGCGAGGGCGCCAGGGTGTTCCGCGAGCTGCGCGACGAGCTGCTCGAGGAGTTCCGGCAGATGGGTCTGGACACCGAGCGCCTGTCCTTCACCTACACCGCCGACATGCGCTTCGTCGGCCAGGCCTTCGAGCTCGCCGTCGAGCTGCCGGCCGAGCGGCTCGACAGCCTCGCCGTCGAGGACTTCGGCAAGGGCTTCGAGGCGGCGCACTACCGGATGTTCTACCATGGCGTCGGCGCCAACCGGGCGATCGAGATCGTCTCGCTGCGGGTCGGCGCCACCTATCCCGCCGAATCGATCCCCGAGATGAGCGCCATCGACAAGGGCGGGCGCGACCCCGCCGACCATCCGATCTTCAGCGGCGGGCGCTGGATCGACTGCCAGCACCTGGGCGGCAGCTCGCTGGTCCAGGGCCAGAGGATCGACAGGCCGACGATTGTCGAAGGCAGCACCGCCACCACATACATTCCCGCTGGTTGGCAGGCCGAGCTCGACGCGGCCGGAAACCTGGTGATGAAGAGGAGCTAAGCCCATGAACATCAGCCCGCTCGACTACGCCGTCATCAGCCAGGGGATCCAGGCCGCCGCCCGCGAGATGGGCGTCAAGCTGATCCGCTCGGCCTATTCCACGATCCTGCGCGAGGCCCGCGACGGCTCGGCCGCGCTGCTCGACGCCAAGGGCCGGACCATCGCCCAGGCCGAGCTGATCCCGATGCAGCTCGGCACCATCGATGCCATCGTCCAGCCCTGCCTGGAGCTCTATCCGCCGGAGACGCTGCAGGAGGGCGATTTCCTGATCAACAACCACCCCTATCACGGCGGCCAGCACCTCCAGGACGTCTTCATCTTCAACCCGATCTTCTTCGAGGGCGAGCTGATCGGCTTCGGCGCCAGTGTCGCGCACCACCTCGACCTCGGCGGCGGCAGCGCCGGCCTCAACCCCGAGGCCTCGGACATCTACCAGGAGGGCATCCTGATCCCGCCCTCGAAGTACAACATGGAGCGCGACTGGAACGGCGGGAACTTCGAGCGCCTGATCGCCGCCAACATCCGCGTGCCGACCCAGACCATCGGCGACTTCAACGCCCAGTTCGCCGCCAACTTCATGGGCGGCGGCCGCCTCAAGGAGCTCTGCGCCAAGCACGGGCTCGCGGCGGTGCGCGAGACCATGGAGGAGATGCTGAACTACGCCGAGCGGCGCGTGCGCGCCGCCATCCTTGAGGTCCCCGACGGCGTCTACACCGGCGAGGACTGCATCGACGACGCCGGCTTCGGCGGCGACGCGCCGGTCTGGATCCGCGCCAAGGTCACGGTCAAGGGCGACAGCGTCGACATCGACTTCGAGGGCACCGACGACCAGGTCGCCTGCAACATCAACTGCCCCTTCGCCTCGACCCAGTCGGTCGCGCTCTCGGCCATCAAGGTCGTGCTGACCGGCTCCGACGTGCCCTTCAACTCGGGGCTGCGGCGGCCGATCAGCTTCCGCGCGCCCTACGGCTCGGTGCTCAACCCCAAGCCGCCGGCGCCGGTGCGCGCGCGCATGATCTCGGCCTACCGGGCCTACGACGCGATCATGAAGGCGCTCGCCAAGGCGGTACCGGAGAAGGTCACGGCGATGGGCTTCGACTGCACGACCATCGCCTGCCTGTCGCACTTCGACGAGCGCGGCTTCGCCGTCCACATCGAGCCCTACGGCGGCGGCTTCGGCGGCGGCCTGGAGTCGGACGGCTGCGACGCCATCGACAACCAGCTGTCGAACTGCGCCAACACGCCGGTCGAGGCGCTCGACGCCGGCTACGACTTCTTCCGCATCAAGTCCTACGAAATGGTCGCGGACTCCTTCGGCCACGGCAAGCACCGCGGCGGCGCCGGCTTCCTGCGCACCTACGAGGTGCTCAAGGAGGGCGCGCGCTTCGCGATCTACTCCGACCACCACAAGTTCGCCGCCGCCGGCCTGTTCGGGGGCGGGGAGGGCACGCTCGGCTACTGCCGCGTCCGGCGCGGCAACGAGCTGATCGAGGTCGGTTCGAAGAACCTGGTCGAGCTGAAGAAGGGCGACATCGTCGAGGTCTTCTGCGGCGGCGGCGGCGGCTACGGCGACCCGCGCGAGCGGGCGGCGGCCGACGTCGAGCGCGACGTCGCCGAGGGGCTGCTGACGGCCGGTGCGGCGTCGCGCTACTACGGGATGTCGGTCGCGGCCGAATAGCCCGATGCGCGGCATCCTCTGGGAGGACACGGCGGCCGAGCCGCCGCTGTCCGCCCCGGCCTTCGCCGGCGAGGCCGCCTGCTCGGTGGCGGTGATCGGCGGCGGCTACGCCGGCCTCTCCGCCGCGCTGCACCTCGCCGGCCAGGGCACCGACTGCTGCCTGCTCGAGGCCGGCAGCGTCGGGGCCGGGGCTTCGGGCCGCAACAACGGCCAGGTCATTCCCGGCCTCAAGCTCGCGCCCGACGCGCTGGAGGAGCGCTACGGCGACGCCGGCGCCGCCGTGGTCGAGACCGCCTCGGGCGCCGCCGACCGCGTCTTCGAGCTGATCGAGCGCCACGCCATCGCCTGCGAGCCGGATCGCCGCGGCTGGCTGCGCGCCGCCCACAGCGGCGTCGCCCTGGCTTCGGTCGAGAAGCTCGCGCGGGCCTGGCAGGCGCGCGGCGCGCCCGTCGACCTGCTCGACGCCGGGGCGACGGCGCAGGCGCTCGGCAGCGACTTCTACCTGGGCGGCCTGCTCGACCGGCGGGCCGGGCGCCTGCAGCCGCTGGCCTATTGCCGCGGCCTGGCGCGGGCGGCGCGCGCGGCCGGCGCCCGGCTGCACGAGCAGAGCCCGGTGCTCTCGCTGCGGCGAGAGGGCGGCTGCTGGCTGCTCGAGACCGCGCGGGGTCGCCTGACGGCCGAGGCCGTGATCCTGGCCGTCGGGGCCTACGGCGAGCGGCTCTGGCCGGGCTGGTCGCGGACCTACATCGCGGTGCAGTCGATGCAGCTCGCCTCGGCGCCGCTCTCCGACAACCTGCGCGCCGCGGTCATGCCCGGCGCCTCGGCCATGTCGGACACGCGCAAGCTCGCCAACGCCATCCGCCTCGACGCCGCTGGGCGCGTCTGCATCGCCGGGCGCGGGCCCTTGAGCGGACGCCTCGACGCCGGCGTCGTCCGCCAGCTGCAAGGCGGCCTGACCCGCCTGTTCCCGGCGCTCGCCGAGGCCGCCTGGAGCCACGCCTGGCCGGGCCGCGTCGCCATCACCCGGGACGAGCTGCCGCGCCTCGCCGCGCCCGCGCCGGGGCTCTACGGCATCGTCGGCTTCAACGGGCGCGGCGTCGCCATGGCGACCGCGCTCGGCCGCGCCGCCGCCGCCCCCGCCCTGGGCCGGCCGGCCGGCTTTCCGGTCGTGCCCTCGGCGCCGGTGCCGCTGCACCGCCTGCGCAGGCCCCTGCTGGCGGCGGCGGTCTCCTACTACCGGCTGCGCGACGGCCTCGGCCTCGCCAGCCGCTGATCTTCACTCTTCCCCGCGAGGACGCCATGACTTCCGCAGCCATGATCAGCACGCCGCAGCCCGAGGCCAGCGAGACGGGCGTCGAGATCCTGCGGCGCGGCGGCAACGCGGTCGACGCCGCCATCGCCGCGGCGCTGGTGCAGGGCGTCGTCGATCCGCAGATGTGCGGGATCGCCGGCTTCGGCAGCCTGCAGCTCTACCTGCCGGCCAAGGGCTTCCACGGCTTCATCGACTTCCACGGCCGGACGCCGGCGGCGGCGCGCCCCGACATGTGGCAGGACCTGATCGAGGGCGAGACGCGCGACGGCTTCGGCTTCCTGCTCAAGGGGCGGGTCAACGACGCCGGCTACCAGTCGATCACCGTGCCCGGCAGCCTCAAGGCCTACTTCGAGGCCCAGACCGCGCACGGCGTCATGGACTGGGCCGACGTCGTACAGCCGGCGATCGAGCAGGCCGAGGCCGGGGCGGTGATCCGCCCCCACGTCCACTTCTTCTGGACCGAGGACGACGGCATGGGCCGCGTCGTGGTTTCGGAGCGGCTGGCCATGACGCCCGCGGGCCGGCGCATCTATTTCCGTCCCGACGGCAGCCTCAAGGGCCCGGGCGAGCGCCTGGACAACCCCGACCTCGCCCGCACCCTGCGGCTGATCGCCCGCGAGGGCGCCGACGTCTTCTATCTCGGCGAGATCGCCGAGCGCATCGAGGCCGACATGAAGGCCAACGGCGGCCTGCTCTCGACCCAGGACCTGAAGGACTACAGGACCCGCCACGTCGAGCCGCTGTGGGGCCGTTTCCGCGACTTCCTCGTCGCCAGCAACCAGCCGCCGGGCGGCGGCGTCATGCTGATCGAGATGCTGCAGATCCTCGAGCACTTCGACCTGCGCGCGCTCGGCCACAACTCGGCCGACTACCTGCGGGTCGTCTGCGAGGCGATGAAGCGGGCGACCAGCGACAAGGACGACTTCGTCGGCGACCCCGCCTTCTTCGAGGTGCCGCTCGCCCGGCTGACCGACCCGGCCTACGCGCGCGAGCTGGCCGGGCGCATCGAGGCCGGCGAGGTCGCGCACGTGGAACGCTACGGCGCGGGCGGGCGCTCCGGGGGCGGGCAGCCGGAATCGAAGAACACGACCCAGGTCTCGGTCGCCGACGCCGCCGGCAACCTCGTCTCCATGACCCACTCGCTGGGCATGCCGTCGGGCGTCGTCACCGAGGGGCTGGGCTTCATGTACAACGGCTGCATGGGCGTCTTCGACCCGCGGCCGGGGCGGGCGAACTCGATCGCGCCGGGCAAGGCCCGCTTCAGCTCGATCTGCCCGAGCCTCGTCTTCCGGGGCGAGGAGCCGCGTCTCGTCATCGGTGCGCCGGGCGGCACGCAGATCGCCATGGGCGTGCTGCAGGCCACGCTGAACGTCCTGGAGTTCGGCATGCCGATCCTGGAGGCGATCTGCGCGCCGCGCTTCTCGGCGACCAGCGATGCCATCGACGTCACCAACCGGATTCCACGCTTCGTCACGCGGGCGCTGGAGGCGCGCGGCTACCGGGTCGAGCGCAGCCACCTGAGCTACGGCATCGCCGCGGTTCACGGCCTCGAGCGCCACGCCGACGGCAGCTGGTCCGGCGCCGCCGACCCCGGCCACGACGGCATGGCGTTGGGCGTCGAGGGCTGACAGGGGGGCGTGCCGGCGCTCCGCCCATGCGCGGGTATCGGCTATCGAAGATACCAATCTACGTTGCATCGACCCAACCTGTGATGTACTTGTCACTTACCGACTCATGTAAGTGTCGGGGGCGAGCGGAGCGCCGCCCGGACGGTGCCCCGGCTCGCTGACAGGAACGGCCGCAAAGCGCGCGCGGTCGGTCGGGGGGCGACAGGAATGTCAGTGGCATTGGGCCTGATGCGCGCCTTCGAGCGTTCGCGGAAGCTGCGCGCGCTGGGCTGGTTCGGATACGCCTTTGGCTTGGCCGGCTGCGGCCTCGCGCTCGGCCTCCCGCTCTGGCTCGGCGACGCCATGGCGAGCTTTCCCTACCTCACCTTCTATCCGGTCGTCGTGCTGACCACCTTCTTCGGCGGCGTCCGGCCGGGCATCTTCAGCGCCGCGCTCGGCGGCCTCGCCGCCTGGTACTTCTTGATGCCGCCGGGCCCGGGCTTCGGGCTGCTCTGGCCGAGCACCTACCTGGCGCTGGCGCTCTACCTGCTGACCGTCGCCCTCAACATCGCGGTGATCGACGCCCTGAGCCGGGCCTTGGCCGGCCTGGCCGCGCAGCAGCGCCGGACCGCCCGGCTGCTCGCCCGCCAGGCCACGCTGTTCCGCGAGCTGCAGCACCGCGTCGCCAACAACATGGCCTTCGTCGCCAGCCTGCTCACCCTGCAGAAGCGCAAGCTCGATCCGAACAGTGCGGCGGCAGACGCGCTCGAGGACGCGCGCGGCCGGATCTTCACCATGGAGCGCATCCACCGCCGGCTCCACGACCCGGCCCAGGTCGACCTGCCGGTCGGCGCCTTCCTCGAGGAGCTCTGCCGCGACATCCTGGAGGCCAACGGCAACCGCACTGTCGCCTGCCGGGTCGAGGCGCCGCCGCTGGTGCTCGACTTCGACAGGCTGGTGACGCTCTCTATGCTGGTCGCCGAGATCGTCCTCAACGCGCTGAAGCACGCCTACGGCCCCGACCAGGCCGGCAGCATCCTGGTCAGCCTCGAGGGCGAGGCGGCGAGCGGCCTGGAGCTGCGGGTGCGCGACGACGGCCGCGGCCTGCCGCCCGGCTTCGATCCCGACCGGAGCAGCGGCCTGGGCATGCGCATCGTCCAGGGCCTGGTCACCCAGCTCGGCGGCACCATCGAATGGCGCGCCGCCGAGCCCGACGGCAGCGGCACCCTCGCCGTGGTGCGCTTCGCGGTCCAGGGCTGACTCGCCGATCGGTTGTGGCGGGCGCAGGCCTCGCATAGGCTTGCCGGCGGACGGGGTACGGGCAGGGGGAGGCGGGGGCATGGCGGACGGGGGCATGGCGGACGGATTGCGCGCGCGGCCGGTGACGGGACTTCTCGCCGACAGCCTTCGGCTCTATCTCGATCTCCGCGTCCGGAAGGAGGGCATAGACCGGGCGAGCCTGGCTGCCGAGCTGGCGCGGTGACGGGACTCGACGAAAGCCGGATCGGAAGTGCGAACCCGGGCGGCTCTTGGAGGGAACTCCGCCGCTGGCTGCTCGAGTGTCTCTACCTCTATCGGCGGCACCTCGTCGTCCTGGTGCTGGTCTTCGCCCTCGTGGACCTGCCGCTGACGCTGTTCCGGATGTTCGTCTGGCTGCCGTTCGACCAGGTCCCGGAATCCTACCGGCTCCCTCTCGATACCGCATGGAATCTGCTGATCGGTCTCGGGGGGATGATCGCGTGGGGCGCGACGCTGGTGGCGGCGTCGGCGGTGCTGTCGGGGCAGAGGCCGCGGCTCGGCGCGGCCTATCTGCAGCTCCTCAAGGCCGGGCCGAGTTACGTGCTGCTGTGCTTTGCCGGTTTCGTTCTCGTGTACGCCCTGGACTTGCTGGTGATCTTCCCGGCGCTCACCCTGGCAGCGCGTGAGGGCGAGCTGTCGGATCCTGTGGTCCTTTTCTGGTTCGTCTACGAAGACGTGGCGCGCGTCGCCATCTGGGCCGTGGCTTTCGTCGCGGTATTCGGCCTTGCTGCCGTTGCGGTCGCCGTCGGAAAGGCGGGTGCCGGGCAGGCGCTGCGTCGTGGCTGGCTGCTGCTGCGGAGCGATCTCCGGCGCAATCTCCTTCTCCTGGCCGGCTGCGCTCTCGCGCTGGCCGTCCCCATCGGGTGGCTGACGACGATCCTGCTCGTGGTGCTGTTCCACGGTTTCCCGGACAGCCTGACAGGCTGGTACCTCGCCGAGCCGCCCGCGTTCGGCCCGCTGCAAACCTGGCCGGAAACCCAGCTGCAGCAGTACGGGCCCACGATCCTGTCTACCGCGTTGCCGCTGTTGCTCAACCCCCTGGCCGCTCTGATCGTGGTCCGGCTCTATCTCGATCTGCGGGTGCGGCGCGGCGAACTCGACGCCGCGGCCGTCAAGCTGCACCCGGACTCCTAGGCGCTGCGCCGCCTCCGCAGCGCGAAGGGCAGGAAGCAGAGGCCGAGGGCGACGGCGAACCAGAGGGTGGCGAGGCGCACGGTCAGGGTCGCGGCGAGCGCCGTCGCCGCCGGCACGCCGCGCAGCAGCAGCAGGCCGACCATGCCGGCCTCGGTGCCGCCGAGGCCGCCCGGCAGCAGCGAGGCGACGCCGACGACCAGCGACAGCGCGAAGACGGCGACGGCCTCGGGCAGGGCGAGCGGGCTGCCGAGCGCCTGCAGGACCAGCCACAGGCCGGCGCCCTCGCAGCCCCAGCCGACCAGGCCCAGGCCGACGCCGGCCAGCCACAGCCCCGGCCGGCGCAGGCGCTCGCCCTGGCGCAGCGCCCGGCGCGCCTGGGCGAAGCCGCGCGGCCAACGTCTCAGGCGGCCGTAGAGGGCGCCGACCAGGGCGATCAGCGGCGCCGGCCTCAGGAACAGCAGCAGCAGGCCGCCGCCCAGCCCAACCGCCACGGGCAGGGCGAGGGCGCCGCCGACTACCCAGCCGAGCGCGCCCAGCGACAGCACGCTCAGGGCCAAGAGGTCGCAGAGGCGGTCGGCCAGGAACACCGGCAGGGTGCGCGCGTAGGACAGGCCGCAGCGGCGCTTGAGCAGCCACACGCGCAGCAGTTCGCCGGCCTTGCCGGGGGTGGCGGTCAGCGCGAAGCTCGCCATATACGTAAGGACGTCCTCGCCGAGCGGCGCCTGGGCGCCCAGCGGGCCGGCGAAGAGGCGCCAGCGCAGCAGGCGCACCGCATAGTTGACCAGCGACAGCGCGAGCAGGGCCGCGACCAAGCCGGCCGAGAGGCTGCCGAGGCGCTCGGCCAGGGCCGCCGGGTCGAGGACCGCCGCCGCGGCGCCGAAGGCCAGCAGGAAGACCGCGAAGCCGAGGCCGATGCGCCACAGGCGGCGGCGGTCGAGCGGGCCGGCGGCAGCGACGGTCATGCTGTCCCCTTCCGGGAGCGGGGGTCGCGCAGCTGCCGGGCGACCTTGCGGCGAAGCGGCCGGGGCGACCTTCCGCCCCTGGCATCGGCCGCCGCCGGCTTGTAACATGGCTTGGTTCGCATCTGCGGAATCTGCTATAAGAGTCGGGCTTCACACGCGCCGGCAAGTCCTTGCTTTGCAAAGTCGATTGCCGCCACCAGCGAGAGATCCTTGAGCGATATAGACCCCAACCTCGACGCCGACAGCGCGGAGCCGGCCGGCTCCCTTCCCTCACCCGACTCTTCGGCCGATTCTGGCGCCGGTTCCGGCGGGGGCTCCGGCCGTGGTCCGGGCGGCCCCGGCGGCAGCGGCCCCGGGGGCGGTGGCGCCGGGGGCGGCGGCGAAAGCGGCGTGACCAACGTCACGATCGAAGAGGAGATGCAGCGCAGCTACCTCGATTACGCGATGAGCGTGATCGTCAGCCGCGCGCTGCCCGACGTGCGCGACGG
>NZ_JBBDQW010000022.1:0-8995 GCF_040905785.1 Tistlia sp. | reverse complement strand
CAGCCACCCTTCGACAACCGCTCCCCACCAAGATCAGCCCGATTACGCCATCTCGCCATGAAGCGAAGCAAGCCTATCCGCAGGCTTCGGGAAGCGCGCCTGGTTCGACGGGCTCGCCGTGAAGCGTTGGAAGCCTTCTCTCAGGCTTCAGGTCGCGCTTCATGGTGAGCCTGTCGAACCAGAAGTGCGAGATGCACGAGCGAGTCCGGTGGGCCGCCACCCTTTCCCGCCGCGGCAGGCGGCGGGGGCTCGCCTCACGCCACGGCCAGCAGCAGGGCGAGCACGAGGCCCAGCATGAACAGCGTCTCGACGACGATGAGAGCGACGGCGCGGCCGCCGACCTGGAGCAGCGCCTTGATCGAGGTCTTCATGCCAAGCGCGGCGATCGCCGTGACCAGGCACCAGCGCGAGAGGTCCTGCAGGCCGCCCTGCACCGGCGCCGGCAGCAGGCCGAGGGAGTTGATCGCGACCAGGGCGATGAAGCCGAACAGGAAGCCGGGCACCGGCAGTCTGGCGCGGCCGCCCTCGGCCTTGAGCTCGGCGCGGTAGAGGAAGGCGATGGCCAGCACGGTCGGCACCAGCAGCGCGACGCGCAGCAGCTTGGTCACCGTGGCGACGTCGCCGGCCTCCACAGAGACCGCGTAGCCGGCGCCGACGACCTGCGCCACGTCGTGAATCGTGCCGCCGAACAGCAGGCCGGCCTGGACGTCGTCGAAGCCCAGCGCGGCGGTCAGCAGCGGGTAGAAGATCATCGCCAGGGTCGAGAGCGTGGTCACGCCGACCACGGCGAAGATGGTGTCGCGCTCGTGCCTGGGGTGCTTGGGCAGCACCGAGGAGATGGCGAGCGCCGCCGAGGCGCCGCAGATCGCCGTGGCGCCGGCGGTCAGCGTGCCGAACTGCCGGGACAGGCCCAGGCGGCGCGCCAGCAGGCCGCCGAGCAGGATCGTCGAGACCACGGCGACCAGCACGATGACGATCGGCGCCAGGCCCAGCTCGGCGATCGCGGAGGCCGTGATCCGGGCGCCGAGCAGCGCCACGCCGACCCGCAGGACCTGCTTCGAGGCGACCTGGATGCCCTTGGCGCAGCGCCCCTCCTGGCTCAGGAAGTAGAGCGGCATGCCGAGCAGCAGGGCGAACAGCATGACCGGCCCACCGTAGTGCTCGGACAGGAAGGTCGCGGCCAGGGCGACGATGATCGCGACCAGCAGTCCCGGGAAGAGCTCGGCCAGGCCGGCGAGCCGGCCGCGCAGGCCGCCGGCCCTGGTCCCGCCCGTGGCCGTCACGCGGCCCTGAGCGGGCTGTCGGCCTCGCCGAGGTCGTACCAGAGGCCGGCCATCAGGGTCAGGGCCTCGCGGCAGACCGGGCGCAGGACGTGCTCGTTGGGCGCGTGCTGGCTGCAGCCGGCGTAGGAGTGTGGGACCCAGACCGTCGGCATCGCGAGAATCTCGCTGAAGGCGTCGTTCGGGATGGTGCCGCCGAGGTTGGGCAGCAGCGCCGGGCGCTTGCCGGTCGTGCGCTCGAGCGAGGCGGCGGCGAAGCGCGCGGCCGGGTGGCCCGGGTCCAGGCGGGTCGCCGGCATCGGCGTGTCCTTGGCCTGGGCGACGACGACCTGCGGGAAGCCGGCGCGCTTGAGGTGCTCGGCGACCGCCGGCACGACCTCCTCGGGCGCCGTGCCGACGACGAAGCGCAGCTGGCAGACCGCCTCGGCGCGGCCCGGGATGGCGTTGACCGGCTTGGCCGGGTCGCCGGTCACGAAGGCCAGGATCTCCAGGGCGTTCCAGCCGTAGACCCGCTCGGCCGGGGTCAGGCCGGGCTCGCCCCAGTCGGCGTCGACCGCCGGCGCGCCGGGGCCGCCGTCGATCTCGATGTCGGCGAGGGCGGCGCGCACCGCCTCGGTCAGGCTGGTCGGGCGCAGCCGCTCGACGCGGATCGTTCCGTCCGCATCGACTAGGCTGGCCAGGGCGTTGGCCAGGATCGTGCCCGGGTTGGCCAGCGCGCCGCCCCAGTTGCCGCTGTGGTGGGCGCCCTGGCGCAGGTCGACGGTCAGGGTGAAGTTGATGACGCCGCGCGAGCCGAAATAGAGCGTCGGGCGGTCCGGCGACACGCGCGGCCCGTCGGAGGCGACCAGCAGGTCGGCCTTCAGGCGCTCGGCCTCGGCGCGGCAGAAGGGGCGCAGGCCGGGCGAGCCGACCTCCTCGCCGGTCTCGATCAGGACCTTGACGTTGTAGCCCAGCTTGCCGTCGCGCGCCTTCAGGGCCGCCTCAAGGGCGAGCTGGTTGATCGTGTGCTGGGCCTTGTTGTCGGCCGTGCCGCGGCCGTAGAGGCGGTCGCCGTCGCGGCTCAGGGTCCAGGGATCGCGGCCGTCGCGCCAGCGTCCCTCGTGGCCGCGCACCGTGTCGCCGTGGCCGTAGGTCAGCACCGTCGGCAGCGCCGGATCCTCGATCCGCTCGGCGACCAGGAAGGGCACCTCGTCCATCTCGGGGTTGTCGAAGGTCGACCAGGTGAAGCCGAGCGCGGCCAGGGCCGGGCCGACCTCGCCGGTCAGGTAGCGCGCGAGCTCGGGCCGCTGCTCCGGCTCCTGGCTGGTCGAGGCGATGGCGACGCGCCGCGCCAGGTCGGTCTCGAAGCGGCCCTCGTCGAAGAAGGCGGCGGCGGCGTTGACGGCGGTTTCGCGGGTCATGCGGGCTCCTCGTTTGGCGTCCCCTGTCTCGCCCGCGGCACCAGGAGGGTCAAGCGCCGCGTGCTCGGGGCAGCGTTGTCCGCCGTGACGGAAGCGGGTAGATATCGCCGGCGATCTTCTTCTGCCACTGCCGGCGCCTTCGGCCCCCCTGACACCGCCGGCGCCTCCGGCCACCCTGACACCGCCGGCGCCTCCGGCCCCTGGGATCCCGCTCCACCGCTCGATGACTTCCGCCCAGCCCGACACCGCCGCCCGCCGGGGCGTGCCGCTGCCGCCCTACGAGCTGACGGTGGTCGTGCCGACGCTCAACGAGCGGGACAACGTCCGCGCGCTCTACGCCGCGCTGGCGGCGGCGCTCGCCGGTGAGTCCTGGGAGGTCGTCTTCGTCGACGACGACAGCGACGACGGCACGCCCGGCGAGGTCGCCGGCCTCGCCGCCGAGGCCGGCAACGTCCGGCTCCTGCACCGGATCGGCCGGCGCGGCCTCTCGAGCGCCTTCATCGAGGGTGCGCTCAGCTCCACGGCGCCGGTGATCGCCTGCATCGATGCCGACCTGCAGCACGACGAGCGGTTGCTGCCGGTCATGCTGCGGACCATCCGCGCCGGCGAGGCCGAGGTCGTGCTCGGCAGCCGCTATGCCGCCGGCGGCGGCGAGGAGGGCCTGAGCGGCAACCGCAAGGATGTCAGCCGCTTCGGCACCCGGCTCGCCAACTGGCTGCTCGGCAGCCACGTCAGCGACCCGCTCAGCGGCTTTTTCGCTCTCGACCGCCGAACCTTCGAGGCGACGGTACGCCGCCTCTCGGGCATTGGCTTCAAGATCCTGGTCGACATTCTGGCCTCGGCGGAGCGGCCGCTGACCATGCTCGAGCTGCCCTACACCTTCCGGCCGCGCCACGCCGGCACCAGCAAGTTCGACTCCCTGGTCGGCGCCGAGTACCTGCAGCTGCTCATCGACAAGGCGCTGCGCGGCGTCGTGCCGGCGCGCTTCGTTCTGTTCTGCCTCGTCGGCGGCATCGGCGTCGGCCTGCATCTCGCCGTGCTCTGGGCGACCCACGACTGGCTCGGCTTCGCGGGCGGCCAGACCGTCGCCACCCTGGCGGCCATGACCAGCAACTTCTTCCTGAACAACTTCCTGACCTATGCGGACCGGCGCCTGAAGGGCTGGCGCCTGCTCTGGGGCCTCGCCAGCTTCTATGCGATCTGCTCGGTCGGCGCGGTCGCCAACATCGGCGTCGCCAGCTTCCTCCACGGCAGCGAAGGCGCCTACTGGGGCCTCGCCGGCCTCGCCGGGGCCCTGGTCGGCGCGGTCTGGAACTTCGCCGTCTCCTCGATCGTCACCTGGCGGCGCTGATGAGGGGCGCACCGACCGCCGCGGCTCTGACCGATCGCCTGACGGCGCAGCTGCGCCGGCGGCCCGTCCGGGCCTTCTGGACGGCGCTCGGCCTTTACGCGGCGGTCTGGTGGCTGGCCGCGGTGCTGACCCAGCTGAACCTGCCGCTCGACGCGGTCGAGATGCTGACCTGGGGGCGCGAGTGGCAGCTCGCCTACTGGAAGCACCCGCCGCTGCCGGCCTGGGTCCTGGACCTGCTGTACCGGCTCGGCGGCGGCAGCCACGCGGTGCTCTACCTGGCCAGCCCGCTGTTCGTGGCGCTGACCTTCTGGGCCGCCTGGCGGCTCGCCGGGCGAATCCTGCCGGCGCCGCTCGCCGCCCTCGCGGTGCTGCCGCTGGTCGGGATCGTCTACTACGGCTTCACCTCTCCGGAGTTCAACCACAACGTCGTCCAGTACCCCTTCTTCGCGCTCTTGCCGCTGCTGCTGCACCGTGCGCTGGCCGGGACACCGGCCAGCCGAGGAGTGGCTGGCCGGGGGCCGGCTGGCTGGAGTGCGGTGGGGCGCGAACGCGACTGGCTGCTGCTCGGCCTGGTCGGCGGCCTGGCGGTCTATGCCAAGTACTCGACCGCGCCGCTGCTGCTCGCGGTCGCGCTGCTGCTGCTCTGCCATCCGGCCGGCTGGCGCGCGCTCGCGAAGCGCGGGCCCTGGCTGGCGCTCGGCGTCTTCCTGCTGGTCGCGGCGCCCCACGCCGTCGCGCTCTGGACCATCGACTTCCTGCCGCTCGGCACGCCGGCGATGCGCGCTGCCCAGGCCGCGGGCTGGGTCGAGCGGCTGTGGTATCCGGCCTGGTTCGTCGCCGGGCAGCTGGTGAACTGCCTCGGGGCGCTGCTGGTGCTGGCGGCGCTCGCCTTGCCGGGGCGGAGCGAGGCCGGCCTGGGCAACCCGCGCAGCGCGCTCGGCTTCGACCGCTTCTTCGTGCTCTGGATGCTGGGCCTGCCGCTGGCGATCGTGCTGGCCTACTCGCTGCTCGCCGGGCAGGAGCTCGAGACCATGTGGGGCGCGCCCTACTTCGCGCTGCTCGGGCTCGCCGGCCTGCTCCTGCTGCCGCGCGCGCCGAGCCGGCGCGGGCTCTTCGCCGCCCTCGGGCTCGCCGTCCTGCTGGTCCTCGCCGGGCTCGCCGGCTACCTCGGCAAGAACCTCTTCGAGCCGCTGACCAGCGGCCGCGGCATGCGCGCCCAGTTCCCCGGCCCGGCGCTGGCCCGGGCGCTCGAGGCAGAGTGGGCACAGCTGTCGGGCGGCGCGCCGCTGCCGACCCTGGTCGGCAGCTTCTGGCTTGCCGGCAACGCCGCCGCCTACGGCGAGCAGCGGCCGCCGGTCTTCATCGAGGGGCGGCCCGAGCGCAGCCCCTGGGTCGATCCCGCCGCCCTCGCCGAGACCGGGGCGCTCCTGCTCTGGCGGGAAGACGAGGCCGGGCGGCCGCCGGGCTGGCTGGCAGCCTGGCAAGGCTCGCTCTGTCCGCAAGGCGAGCTGGTGCTGGCCTGGCAGAGCTGGATCGAGCTGCCGCCGGTGCGGGTCGCCTGGGCGACCTATGGCGGCCGCCACTGCGACCGGCCGCCCCTGGCCGCGCGCTAGGTCCGCTCGAGCCGAACCCCGCGCGATTTAACAGGCTGTTCATCTTGCCGGCCTAGAAAGCCAGCATGAAAATCCTCGCGCGTGCCCCGAAAGAGCGTCCGGCGGGCGGCAAGGCTCGCGCCCTGCTGCCGGCCGCGGCCCTGCTGCTCTCCAGCCTGCTGGCCGTTCCGGCCCTGGCGCTGCGCCAGCCGTCGGCCGGCCAGGAGGTCGCGTTGCTGTTCCCGCCGGGGACGCCGGCCGAGTCCGCGCTGCGCGCCGTCGCCGCGGCGGACGGGCTGGCGGTGCGTGCCGGCGGCTTCGACAACCTGCTGGTCGCACGCTTCCCGCACGACCTCGGCTGGCCGGCGATCTGGAGGCTGGGGGCGCTCGCCGCCCTCGACCCCGCCTTCGCCGGCGCCTGCGCCGCCGATCTCGAGACCGCTTCGACCAACCAGGGAGGCCGACCGTGAACGCCTTGCATTCGATCCGCCGACAGGTCGCCCGCACGGCGGTCCTCTATCTCTGGCTCCACGTGCCGCTGATCGCCGTCGTCGGCCTGCTGCTCGGGACCGGGAGCCTCGCGCCGGCGGCGCTCGCCGGGGCCTTCGCCCTGGCCGCGACCCTGGCCTGGCGCTTCGACGCCTCCGGCGAGGCGGCCCGGCCGGTCGCGGGCGTCGCCCTGGTCGTGATGATCGCGCTGCTGGTCTACGTCTTCCGTGGCCATCCCTGGCAGGTCGACCTGCACATGTACTTCTTCGCGGGCTTGGCGCTGCTCGCCGCCTTCTGCGACTGGAGGACCCTGCTGGTCGCGGCGGCGGCCATCGCGCTGCACCACCTCGGCTTCAACTTCCTCTACGCCGCCGCGGTCTTCCCCGGCGGCGCCGACTTCTTCCGCGTCGTCCTGCACGCCGTCATCGTGGTCGTGGAGACCGCGGTGCTGGTCTGGATGACCTTCCAGCTCAATCGGGCGCTGACCAGCAGCGAGGCGGCCCTGGGGCGGGCCCAGGCCGCCGAGGCCGAGGCCAAGCGCGCCTCCGAGGCGCGCGAGCAGGCCGAGCGCGAGGCCGCGGTGCGGCGCAAGGAGGAGCTCACCGAGTTCGCGGCGGGCTTCGAGCGCAGCGTCGCCCAGGTCGTCCAGGCGGTCTCCCAGCAGGCCGAGGGCCTGCGCCTGCGCAGCGAGGACCTGTCCCAGGCGGTCGCCGCCATGGGCGAGCGCAGCGAATCGGCGGCCGGGCGCACCAACGGCGCGGTCGAGGAGGTCGGCAACGCCGCCGCGGCGACCGAGGAGCTCGGCCGTTCGATCGACGAGATCGCCGGTCGCGCCGCCGAGGCCGGCCGCATCAGCCAGGAGGCGGTCGCCAACGCCGAGGCGACCGACGCCACGGTCCAGGCCCTCTCGGCCGCCGCCGAGAAGATCGGCGCCGTAGTCACGCTGATCTCGGACATCGCCGAGCAGACCAACCTCTTGGCGCTCAACGCGACGATCGAGGCGGCGCGCGCCGGCGAGGCCGGCAAGGGCTTCGCCGTGGTCGCCTCCGAGGTCAAGAACCTGGCTACCGAGACCGCCAAGGCGACCGAGGAGATCGGCCAGCAGATCGCCCAGATGCAGGGCGCCACGGGCGAGTCCGTGCAGGCCATCGCGCGCATCCGCCAGACCATCGAGAAGCTCGACGGCGTCGCCGGCGCGATCGCCGCGGCCGTCGAGGAGCAGTCGGTGGCGGTCAAGGAGATCGGCGGCGGCACCAGCCGCGCCGCCGAGGGCGCCGGCCAGGCCGGCCGGGAGATCGTCGAGCTCGGCGCCTCGGCCCGGACCGCGCTCGGCGCCGTGCGCGAGAACGCGGCGGCCTCCGAGACCCTGGCCGACGCGGTCACCGAGCTCGAGGCCCAGGTCGGCGACTTCCTGCGCCGGGTCCGCGCCGCCTGAGGCTTCGCGGTCGGGGCTAGCCTAGCCCTTCCAGATCGCCTTGCCGCTGCCGGGCAGGCCGAGCCTGGGCCAGAGCGCGTCGACGCGCTCGACCACGGCGGGGTCCATGCGGATCTCGCGCCCCCACTCGCGCCTGGTCTCGGGCGGCCACTTGTCGGTCGCGTCGAGGCCGATCTTGGAGCCCAGGCCCGACTCCGGGCTGGCGAAGTCCAGGTAGTCGATCGGCGTGTTCTCCAGGACGGTGATGTCGCGTGCCGGGTCCATCTTGGTCGAAACCGCCCACCAGACGTCCTTCCAGTCGCGCGCATCGACCGTGTCGTCCACGACGATCACCCACTTCGTGTACATGAACTGCCTGAGATAGGACCAGGTGCCGAGCATCACGCGCTTGGCGTGGCCCGGATAGGCCTTCTTCAGCGCGATCACGGCGATCCGGTAGCTGCAGCCCTCGGGCGGCAGCCAGAAGTCGACGATCTCCGGGAACTGCTGCTGCAGCAGCGGGATGAAGACCTCGTTGAGCGCCTCGCCGAGCACCGAGGGCTCGTCGGGCGGTCGCCCGGTGAAGGTCGAGAGGTAGATCGGCCGCTGCCGGCGGGTGATCGCGCTGACCGTGAAGGTCGGGAAGGGCTCGACCGAGTTGTAGTAGCCGGTGTGGTCGCCGTAGGGCCCCTCGTCCTCGTAGTCCTCCAGGCTGACGGTACCCTCGAGCACGATCTCGGCCTCGGCCGGCACCTTGAGCGGCACCGTCCGGCAGTCGACCAGCTCGACCTTGCGGCCGCGCAGCAGGCCGGCGAACTGATACTCCGACAGGGTCTCGGGCACCGGCGTGACCGCCGCCAGGATCGTGCCCGGGTCGGCGCCGAGCACGACGGCGGCCGGCAGCGGCTCGCGCCTGGCGGCCTTCCAGCGGGCGTGGTGCTGGGCGCCGCCGCGGTGCTTCAGCCAGCGCATCAGGGTCCGGTTCCGGTCCAGCAGCTGCATGCGGTAGATGCCGAGGTTGAAGTCGTCCTCGCGCTTGTCGCCGGGGCCGCGGGTGACGACCAGCGGCCAGGTGATCAGCGGCGCCGGCTCGCCCGGCCAGCAGGTCTGGATCGGCAGCTGGTGGAGGTCGACCTCCTCGCCGGTCAGCACGACCTCCTGGCAGGGCGCGCCGCCGCCGAGCGTCTTCGGCTTCATCGCCATCACGGTGCGCAGCAGCGGCAGCATCCCGACCGCCTCGCGGAAGCCGCCGGGCGGCTCGGGCTGGCGCAGGAAGGCCAGGGTCTCGCCGACCTCGCGCAGCTGGTGCGGCTCGCGGTCCATGCCCCAGGCGACGCGCTCGACCGTGCCGAAGAGGTTGGCCAGCACCGGCATGTCGTAGCGCCGGCCGCCGGGCCCGGTGACCTGCTCGAAGAGCACCGCCGGGCCGCCCTCGGCGAGCAGCCGGGTCTGGATCTCGGTCATCTCCA
>NZ_JBBDQW010000021.1:0-9095 GCF_040905785.1 Tistlia sp. | reverse complement strand
TAGGAGTGTAGCTCAACTGGTAGAGCACCGGTCTCCAAAACCGGGGGCTGGGGGTTCGAGTCCCTCCACTCCTGCCAGACCGCTTCCGGGCACCGGGGCGGGTCGCAGGGTCCGATGCAACAGGCCGTTTGCGGCCGGACGATGACAAACGGGCGGCGCATCCCCATGTGGTGCGGTTGCGCCCGGGAATTCGAGAGACGATGGCGAGAACGACGCCGGCCAAGTACATCCGTGAAGTCCGACAGGAGATCTCGAAGGTCACCTGGCCGACACGCAAGGAAACCACTGTCACGACCATGATGGTCTTCGTGATGGTGATCCTTGCCGCGACCTTCTTCTTTCTGGTGGATCAGGTGCTGGCCTTTGGCGTGCGCCAGATCCTGGGTCTGGGAGCCTGATCGGCAATGGCGTTGCGTTGGTACGTGATTCATGTCCACACCGGCTTCGAGAAGAAGGTCGCCGAGGCGATCCGCGAGCAGGCCGAGCAGCAGGGCATGGCCGAGCTGATCGGCGAGGTGCTCGTGCCGACCGAGGAGGTCACCCACGTGCGCCGCGGCCAGAAGTTCACGGCCGAAAGCAAGTTCTTCCCGGGCTACGTGCTGGTCCAGATGGAGATGACCGACGAGACCTGGCACCTCGTCAAGAATACCCCGAAGGTGACCAGCTTCCTGGGCGGCCGGTCGCGTCCGGTGCCGATCTCGAACGCCGAGGCCGAGCGCCTGATGGCCCAGGTCCAGGAGGGCGTGGATCGCCCCAAGCTGTCGATCATCTTCGAGATCGGCGAGCAGGTGCGGGTCTCCGACGGCCCCTTCACCTCCTTCAACGGGACGGTGGAGGACGTCGATTCGGAGCGCTCCCGGGTCAAAGTGCTGGTTTCCATCTTCGGCCGGGCGACCCCGGTCGAGCTGGAGTACTCGCAGGTCGAGAAGCTCTGAGCCGCGTCGCGGCTCGGTTTCGCCTGCGGGCTTGATTCGTGCGGGAGGCTCGCCATGGCCGCACCGCGCAGCCCCGATAGAGGAGGGTGCTAGGAAATGGCAAAGAAGATCGACGGCTACATCAAGCTCGAGATCCCGGCCGGCAAGGCCAACCCCTCGCCGCCGATCGGTCCGGCGCTGGGTCAGCGCGGCCTGAACATCATGGAGTTCTGCAAGGCCTTCAACGCCCAGACGCAGAATCTGGAGCAGGGCATGCCGATCCCGGTGGTGATCACGGCCTACACGGATCGCTCCTTCTCCTTCGTGATGAAGACGCCGCCGGCGAGCTTCTTCCTGAAGAAGGCGGCCAAGGTCGAGAAGGGCTCGGCGACCCCGAGCAAGACGACCATCGGCCAGGTGACCCGCGCTCAGGTGCGCGAGATCGCCGAGCTGAAGATGGAGGATCTGAACGCTTTCGATCTCGACGCTGCGTCGAAGATGATCGAGGGCTCGGCCCGCTCGATGGGTCTCGAGGTTGTGGAGTAGGTCGATGGCTAAGAAGGGTAAGCGACTGCAGAGCGCCCGCGAGGGCATCGACGTCAACCAGAGCTACGCGCTGGAGGAGGCGGTCAACCTGCTGAAGGCACGCGCCAAGGCGAAGTTCGACGAGACCATCGAGATCTCGATGAACCTGGGCGTCGACCCGCGCCATGCCGACCAGAACGTGCGCGGCGTCGTCGACCTGCCGCACGGCACCGGCAAGTCGGTGCGCGTCGCGGTCTTCGCGCGCGGCGCCAAGGCCGAAGAGGCCCAGGCGGCCGGCGCCGACGTCGTCGGGGCCGAGGACCTGGCCGAGCGCGTCCAGGCCGGCGACATGCCGTTCGACCGGGTCGTGGCGACGCCGGACATGATGCCGATCGTCGGCAAGCTGGGCCGCGTGCTCGGCCCGCGCGGCCTGATGCCGAACCCCAAGCTCGGCACCGTGACCACCGACGTCAAGGCGGCGGTCGAGGCGGCCAAGGGCGGGCAGGTGCAGTTCCGCGTCGAGAAGGCCGGCATCGTCCACGCCGGCGTCGGCAAGGCCAGCTTCGACGAGGCCAAGCTGATCGAGAACGTGCGCGCCTTCGTCGGCGCGATCAGCCGGGCCAAGCCGGCCGGGGCCAAGGGCACCTTCATCAAGAAGGTCTCCCTGTCCTCGACCATGGGGCCAGGCATCGGCATCGAGGTGGGCAGCCTGTCGGCGCCCGCCTGACGAGACTGTCCGCTCCCGGGGCCGACGAGGGCCCGGGGGCGGAAGCAGGCGGCGGCGGGGCTTCGGCCGCGTCGTCCGCCGACCTGTCCGAGACTGCAGGTGACCGTCGCCTCCGGGTGGCGTCCTAAGCCCCAGAGCGGGGCCTGCACAGACGGGGGCTAGGGATTTTTCGCCAGTCGTCCGATCCGGCCGCTGGCGGAGGCTTGAGCTTCCGGGACAGGCGAACCGAGCCGTCGGCGGGTTCGCATCCCCGACAGGGGTGCCGCGTCCGGGACGGCTCACCGTGCGACGGACTTCTCGGGCCTGCGGGTCCGGGGCGTCCAGAATGGAGCGTGGAAGCGTGGACCGAGCAGCCAAGGAAAAGCTGGTCGCCGAGCTCAACGCCCGTTTCGCAGCCTCTACGGCCGTCATCGTCACCCATCAGATGGGTCTGACGGTGGCCGAGTCGCAGGCGTTGCGGGGCGCGGCGCGCAAGGTCGGTGCCAGCTACAAGGTGACGAAGAATCGGCTCGCCAAGCTCGCTCTCAAGGGCACGCAGTTCGAGGGGTTGGCGGATCTACTGACCGGGCCGACGGCGCTTGCGACGTCGGAAGACCCGGTGGCAGCCGCCAAGGTCTGTTTCGAGTTCGCCAAGAAGAACGAGAAGCTGATCATCGTCGGCGGCGCCATGGGCAGCCAGATGCTCGATGCCAAAGGTGTCGAGAGCCTGGCCGTCCTGCCATCGCTCGATGAGTTGCGTGGGAAGATCGTAGGCCTGATCCAGGCGCCGGCGACGAAGCTCGCCGGTGTCACGCAGGCTCCGGCCGGGCAGCTCGCCCGGGTCTTCTCCGCCTATGCCGCCAAGAACGAAGCCGCTTGAGGCGACCGGCAGGTCGTTCGCACGAAGCTCAAGCCTTAGAGGATAGATAGATGGCCGATCTGGACAAGTTGGTTGACGAGCTCTCGAAGCTCACCGTTCTCGAAGCCGCAGAGCTCTCCAAGAAGCTCGAGGAGACCTGGGGCGTCAGCGCTGCGGCGCCGGTTGCGGCCGTGGCCGCGGCGGGTGGCGGCGCCGAGGCCGCCGTCGCCGAGGAGAAGACGGAGTTCGACGTCATTCTCGTCGCCGCCGGCGAGAAGAAGATCAACGTGATCAAGGAGGTCCGGGCGATCACCGGCCTGGGCCTGAAGGAAGCGAAGGATCTCGTCGAGGCTGCTCCCAAGCCTGTGAAGGAAGGGGCGTCCAAGGACGAGTCCGAGCAGCTGAAGAAGAAGCTCGAGGAGGCCGGAGCCACTGTCGAGATCAAGTAGCGACAGACCCGATCTTCATCTGCGTCTCGGTCCGGCCGGCGCCGCGGAAGCCCGCGGCGCCGGACCGGGCCGCTGCGCCTTTTCGACGTTCCGGGAGGCGGCGGCCCTCCGCCCCGCGTCCGGAACGCCGAAAGAGCGCAAGTTCGAGAGAAGCGTTTCCAGGACGTGACGGTTCTTACTGGGCGGCACCAAGGGTGCCGCAATGGCAGCCGGCCGTGCGGCTGCCCAGGCGGCGAAGTAGCTGAGGACGAGAAATGACGATGGCCAGTTCGTTCACCGGGCGTAAGCGCATCCGCAAGAACTTCGGGCGCATCCCCGAAGTCACCCAGATGCCGAACCTGATCGAGGTGCAGAAGACCTCCTACGATCAGTTCCTGCAGATGGGCGTGGCGATGCCGGAGCGCGCCGACGCCGGACTACAGGAGGTCTTCAAGAGCGTCTTCCCGATCAAGGATTTTTCGGGACGCGCGGAGCTCCAGTTCGTGTCCTACGAGCTGGAGGATCCGAAGTACGACGTCGAGGAGTGCCAGCAGCGCGGCATGACCTTCGCCGCGCAACTCAAGGTGACCCTGCGCCTGGTCGTCTGGGACGTCGACGAGGACACCGGCTCGCGCTCGATCCGCGACATCAAGGAGCAGGACGTCTACATGGGCGACATGCCGCTCATGACGCCCAACGGCACCTTCGTCGTGAACGGCACCGAGCGGGTCATCGTCTCCCAGATGCACCGCAGCCCGGGCGTCTTCTTCGACCATGACCGCGGCAAGACCCACTCCTCGGGCAAGTATCTCTTCGCCGCCCGCGTCATCCCCTACCGCGGCTCCTGGCTGGACTTCGAGTTCGACGCCAAGGACCTGCTTTACGTCCGTATCGACCGGCGTCGCAAGCTGCCGGCGACGACGCTGCTGCTCGCCCTCGATTCCGAGCAGACCGAGAAGCTGCGTACCGAGCGCAAGGCCGCCGAGAAGCCGATCGACCCGACCGAGGTCGTCGGCATGAACGCCGAGCAGATCCTGTCCTCCTTCTACGACAAGGTCGTCTACACCCGCGACGGCGACGCCTGGCGCACCCCCTTCGACGCCGAGCGTCTGAAGGGCATCAAGCTGGCCGTCGACCTGGTCGACGCCGACAGCGGCGAGGTCGTCCTGGAAGCCGGCAAGAAGGTCACGCCGCGCCAGTCGCGCAAGATGATCGACGCCGGCCTGAAGGACGTCCGGATCACCGACGAGGAGCTGTTCGGCCACTACGCGGCCGAGGACTACATCGACGAGAAGGGCCTGGTCGTGCTCGAGGCCGGCGAGGAGCTGACCGAGGCGAGCCTGGCCAAGCTCGACGAGTACGGCATCACGACCCTTTCGACCCTGGCGATCGACCACGTCAACGTCGGCGCCTACCTGCGCAACACCCTGGTCGGCGACAAGAACAACACCCGCGAGGACGCGCTGATCGACATCTACCGCGTCATGCGTCCGGGCGAGCCGCCGACCCTGGAGACCGCGGAGGCCATGTTCCGCAGCCTGTTCTTCGACAAGGAGCGCTACGACCTCTCGGCGGTCGGCCGCGTCAAGATGAACGCGCGCCTGAAGACCGACGACTCGGAGACCGCCTTCGACACCTCCGACCAGGAGCGGGTGCTGCGCCGGGTCGACATCCTGAAGATCGTCAAGATCCTCTGCGACCTGAAGGACGGCCGCGGCGAGATCGACGACATCGACCACCTGGGCAACCGGCGCGTCCGCTCGGTCGGCGAGTTGCTGGAGAACCAGTACCGCATCGGCCTGCTGCGCATGGAGCGGGCGATCAAGGAGCGCATGAGCTCCGTCGAGATCGACAGCGTCATGCCGCAGGACCTGATCAACGCCAAGCCGGCGGCGGCGGCGGTGCGCGAGTTCTTCGGCTCCTCCCAGCTCTCGCAGTTCATGGACCAGACCAACCCGCTGTCCGAGGTCACCCACAAGCGGCGCCTCTCGGCCCTCGGGCCGGGCGGCCTGACCCGCGAGCGCGCCGGCTTCGAGGTGCGCGACGTGCATCCGACCCACTACGGCCGGATCTGCCCGATCGAGACGCCTGAAGGCCCGAACATCGGCCTGATCAACTCCCTGGCGACCTACGCCCGGGTCAACCAGTACGGCTTCATCGAGAGCCCCTATCGCAAGGTCAAGGACGGCCGCGTCACCGACGACGTCGTCTACCTCTCGGCGATGGAAGAGACGCGCTACACCGTCGCCCAGGCCAACTCCACGATCGATGCCAAGGGCCGGCTGACCGAGGACCTGATCTCGGTGCGGCGCGGCGCCGACTACCTGATGACCTCGGCCGACGAGATCGACTACATCGACGTCTCGCCGAAGCAGCTGGTGTCGGTCGCGGCGGCGCTGATCCCCTTCCTGGAGAACGACGACGCCAACCGCGCGCTGATGGGCTCCAACATGCAGCGCCAGGCGGTGCCGCTGGTCCAGGCCGAGGCGCCGCTGGTCGGCACCGGCATGGAGGGCACGGTCGCCCGCGACTCCGGCGTCGCGATCGCCGCCAAGCGCGGCGGCGTGATCGACCAGGTCGACGCGACCCGCATCGTCATCCGGGTCACCGACGAGACCGGCCACGGCGAGTCGGGCGTCGACATCTACAACCTGCTGAAGTTCCAGCGCTCCAACCAGAACACCTGCGTCAACCAGAAGCCGCTGGTGAAGGTCGGCGAGACGGTCGCCAAGGGCGACATCATCGCCGACGGCCCCTCGACCCAGCTCGGCGAGCTGGCGCTCGGGCGCAACGTGCTCGTCGCCTTCATGCCGTGGCAGGGCTACAACTTCGAGGACTCGATCCTGATCTCCGAGCGCATCGTGCGCGATGACGTCTTCACCTCGATCCACATCGAGGAGTTCGAGGTCATGGCCCGCGACACCAAGCTGGGCCAGGAGGAGATCACCCGCGACATCCCGAACGTCGGCGAGGACGCGCTGCGCAACCTCGACGAGGCGGGCATGGTCTACATCGGCGCCGAGGTCCAGGCCGGCGACATCCTGGTCGGCAAGGTCACGCCCAAGGGCGAGTCGCCGATGACCCCGGAAGAGAAGCTGCTGCGGGCGATCTTCGGCGAGAAGGCCTCCGACGTGCGCGACACCTCGCTCAGGGTGCCGCCGGGCGTCACCGGCACGGTCGTCGAGGTGCGGGTCTTCTCGCGCCGCGGCGTCGACAAGGACGAGCGCGCCCTGGCCATCGAGAAGGCCGAGATCGAGCGTCTGGCCAAGGACCGCGACGACGAGAAGACGATCCTGGAGCGCAGCTTCTACGGCCGCCTCAAGGACCTGCTGGTCGGCCAGGCCGCCCAGTCGGGCCCGAAGGGCATGAAGGCCGGCACCAAGATCGACGAGACGGTGCTGTCCGACTACACGCCGGGCCAGTGGCGCGCGATCGCCGTCAAGGACGACGAGCGCCAGGCCGACGTCGAGGCCCTGAACAAGCAGTTCGAGGCCTCGATCACCCAGCTCGAGAAGCGCTTCGAGGACAAGGTCGAGAAGCTGCAGCGCGGCGACGAGCTGCCGCCGGGCGTGATGAAGATGGTCAAGGTCTTCGTCGCCGTGAAGCGCAAGTTGCAGCCCGGCGACAAGATGGCCGGCCGCCACGGCAACAAGGGCGTCATCTCCAAGATCATCCCGATCGAGGACATGCCGCACACCGAGGACGGCACCCACGTCGACATCGTGCTCAACCCGCTCGGCGTGCCGAGCCGGATGAATGTCGGCCAGATCCTGGAGACGCACCTGGGCTGGGCCTGCGCTGGCATCGGCAAGCAGATCGGCGAGCTGCTGAAGGCGGCCCGCAAGGGCGAGCTGGACGCCCTGAAGACCCGCCTCGAAGAGGTCTACGGCGCCAAGATCTACGGCGAAGAGATCAAGGGCATGTCGACCGACGACCTGCTCGAGCTGGCCGGCAACCTGACCGGCGGCGTGCCGATCGCGACGCCGGTCTTCGACGGCGCGCGCGAGCCGGACATCGTCGACATGCTCAAGCAGGCCGGCCTCAACTCGTCGGGCCAGGTCCGCCTGACCGACGGGCGCACCGGCGAGACCTTCGATCGCGAGGTGACGGTCGGCTTCATCTACATGCTGAAGCTGCACCATCTGGTGGACGACAAGATCCACGCCCGCTCGATCGGCCCCTACAGCCTGGTCACCCAGCAGCCGCTGGGCGGCAAGGCGCAGTTCGGCGGACAGCGCTTCGGCGAGATGGAGGTCTGGGCGCTGGAAGCCTACGGTGCCGCCTACACGCTGCAGGAAATGCTGACCGTGAAGTCGGACGACGTGGCGGGCCGGACCAAGGTCTACGAGGCCATCGTCAAGGGCGAGGACAACTTCGAGGCCGGCATCCCGGAATCCTTCAACGTCCTCGTCAAGGAACTGAAATCGCTCGGCCTGAACGTCGAGCTGGAGCAGAGCCAGTACTGAGCGCCCGTATCAGGGACCCCGGAGCCGGCGCGCTCCGGGGCCTCGTGCCGGCTTTAGCTTCAACGTCGCATCCCCGCGGGAGAGACAGATGACCGATTTGATGAATCTCTACGGCCAGCCCCAGGGCCTGCAGAGCTTCGACCAGATCCGCATAGCGATCGCCAGTCCCGAGCAGATCCGCTCCTGGTCGTTCGGCGAGATCAAGAAGCCCGAGACGATCAACTACCGGACCTTCAAGCCGGAGCGCGACGGGCTGTTCTGCGCGCGCATCTTCGGGCCGATCAAGGACTACGAGTGCCTGTGCGGCAAGTACAAGCGCATGAAGTACCGCGGCATCGTCTGCGAGAAGTGCGGCGTCGAGGTCACGCTCTCCAAGGTCCGGCGCGAGCGCATGGGCCACATCGAGCTGGCCAGCCCGGTCGCCCACATCTGGTTCCTGAAGTCGCTGCCGAGCCGCATCGGCCTGCTGCTCGACATGACCCTGAAGGATCTCGAGCGGATCCTCTACTTCGAGAACTACGTGGTCATCGAGCCCGGCATGACGCCCTTCCGCCTCGGCCAGCTGGTCAGCGAGGAAGAGTACGTCGACGCCCAGGACGAGTACGGCGAGGAGGCCTTCGAGGCCGAGATCGGCGCCGAGGCCATGAAGCGCATGCTCAAGGCGCTCGACCTCGAGGCCGAGCGGCCGAAGCTGCGCCAGGAGCTCAAGGAGACCAACTCCGAGGCCAAGCGCAAGAAGCTGGTCAAGCGCCTGAAGCTGGTCGAGGCCTTCATCGAGTCCGGCGCCAAGCCGGAGTGGATGATCCTCGACGTGATCCCGGTCATCCCGCCCGAGCTGCGCCCGCTGGTGCCGCTCGACGGCGGCCGCTTCGCGACCTCCGACCTCAACGACCTGTATCGCCGCGTGATCAACCGCAACAATCGCCTGAAGCGGCTGATCGAGCTGCGCGCGCCGGACATCATCGTGCGCAACGAGAAGCGCATGCTGCAGGAGGCCGTCGACGCGCTGTTCGACAACGGCCGCCGCGGCCGCGTCATCACCGGTGCCAACAAGCGGCCGCTGAAGTCGCTCTCCGACATGCTCAAGGGCAAGCAGGGCCGCTTCCGCCAGAACCTGCTCGGCAAGCGCGTCGACTACTCGGGCCGCTCGGTCATCGTGGTCGGCCCCGAGCTCAAGCTGCACCAGTGCGGCCTGCC
>NZ_JBBDQW010000020.1:1705-9428 GCF_040905785.1 Tistlia sp. | reverse complement strand
GCCGCCCAGTCGCGCGACGAGCCGGTGCCGTATTCCTTGCCGGCGACGACGACCAGCGGCACGCCCTGCTCAGCGTACTTCATGGCGGCGTCGTAGATCGGCATGGCCTCGCCCGAGGGCTGGTGCCGGGTGAAGCCGCCCTCGGTGCCGGCGACCATCTCGTTGCGGATGCGGATGTTAGCGAAGGTGCCCCGCATCATGACCTCGTGGTTGCCGCGGCGCGCGCCGTAGGAGTTGAAGTCCTGCGGCCGGACCTGGTGCTCCAGGAGGTAGTGCCCGGCCGGGCTGTCGCGCTTGATCGAGCCGGCCGGGGAGATGTGGTCGGTGGTCACGGAGTCGCCGAGGATCGCCAGCGGCCTGGCGCCCTCGATCTTCTCGACCGCCGCCGGCTCGGGAGCGATGTTCTCGAAGAAGGGCGGGTAGCGCACGTAGGTCGAGCCCTCGTCCCAGGCGTAGGTCATGCCGCCCGCGGTGTCGATCGACCGCCAGGCCTCGGGCCCCTCGAAGACATTCGAGTAGCGTCGGCGGAACATCTCGGGGGTGAGGGACCGGCCGATGGTCTCGGCGATCTCGCGGTTGCTCGGCCAGATGTCCTTGAGGAACACCGGCTTGTCGTCGCTGCCGGTGCCGAGCGGCTCGGTCAGCAGGTCGTGGCGCATCGAGCCGGCCAGGGCGTAGGCCACGACCAGCGGCGGCGAGGCCAGGTAGTTGCTCTTGACGTGGGGGTTGATGCGGCCCTCGAAGTTGCGGTTGCCCGAGAGCACCGAGCAGACGTTGAGGTCGCCCTTCTCGACCGCCGCGGCGATCTCGTCGGGCAGCGGCCCGGAGTTGCCGATGCAGGTCGTGCAGCCGTAGCCGACGAGGTTGAAGCCGAGGGTGTCGAGGTCGTCGGAGAGCCCGGCCGCCTCGAGATAGTCGGTGACGACCTGGGAGCCAGGCGCCAGGGAGGTCTTGACCCAGGGCTTGACCGTCAGGCCGCGCGCGACGGCGTTGCGGGCGACCAGGCCGGCGGCGACCATGACGCTGGGGTTCGAGGTGTTGGTGCAGGAGGTGATGGCCGCGATCACCACGGCGCCGTGGTCGAGCTCGTAGTTCTTGCCCTCGACCGACACCGGGCGGTTCAGGCCGCCGGCCTCGATCTGCGGCGCGCTCGGGCTCTCGGCGTCGAACTTGCCTTCGGCGCCGATCGGGTCGAGCCCGAGCTCGGCGGCCAGGAGCGAGGTGAACTCGGCGGCGGCGCGGCTCAGCGGCACACGGTCCTGCGGCCGCTTCGGCCCGGCCAGCGCCGGCTCGACCTCGCCGAGGTCGAGCTCCAGGGTGTCGGTGAAGCTCGGCTCGCCGCCCTGGTCGCGCCACAGGCCCTGCTCCTTGGCATAGGCCTCGACCAGCCGGACCTGATGCTCGTCGCGGCCGCTGAAGGTCAGGTAGCGCAGCGTCTCCTCGTCGATCGGGAAGAAGCCGCAGGTCGCGCCGTACTCCGGCGCCATGTTGGAGATCGTCGCGCGGTCGGCCAGCGTCAGGTGCTGCAGCCCGGGCCCGTAGAACTCGACGAACTTGCCGACGACGCCGCGCTTGCGCAGCATCTGGGTCACGCGCAGCACCAGGTCGGTGGCGGTCGAGCCTTCCTTGAGGTCGCCGGTCAGGCGGAAGCCCACGACCTCTGGAATCAGCATGGAGACGGCCTGGCCGAGCATCGCCGCCTCGGCCTCGATGCCGCCGACGCCCCAGCCCAGGACCGCCAGGCCGTTGACCATGGTGGTGTGGCTGTCGGTGCCGACCAGCGTATCGGGATAGGCGATGGTCCGCCCGTCCTGCTCGGCGGACCAGACGACCTTGGAGAGGTACTCCAGGTTGACCTGATGGCAGATGCCGGTGCCCGGCGGCACGACCCGGAAGTTGTCGAAGGCGGTCTGGCCCCAGCGCAGGAAGGCATAGCGCTCGTCGTTGCGCTCGAACTCGAGGTCGACGTTGGTCGCGAAGGAGCCGGGGCCGCCGAAGGCATCGACCATGACCGAGTGGTCGATCACCAGGTCGACCGGGTTGAGCGGGTTGATCAGGCGCGGGTCGCCGCCCAGGGTGGTCATGGCCTCGCGCATGGCGGCGAGGTCGACCACGGCCGGCACGCCGGTGAAGTCCTGCATCAGGACTCGCGCCGGGCGGTAGGCGATCTCGCGGTCGCTGCGGTGCTCCTTCAGCCAGGCGCCCATGGCGTCGATGTCGTCGACCTTGACCGAGCGGCCGTCCTCGTGGCGCAGCAGGTTCTCGAGCAGCACCTTGAGCGAGACGGGCAGGCGGGTCAGGTCGCCGAGGCGCTCGGCCGCGATCTTCAGGCTGAAGTAGTCGTATTCCTTGCCGTCGACCGTGAGCGTGCGTCGGGTCTTCAGCGTGTCCTGTCCGAGGGTCACCGAGTTTCTCCTTATCGCTGGGCGGCGCGAAAGGGGAAACGCGCCGCCGGTTACCAGGGTCGCCGGGCAGATCCTTCGGTCGCAACGGGTGCGTGGACGGGAGGTTGCACGGGCGGCCCCGCGACCGGTAGCGACCATGTCCGCGGGAAAAGCTGTTTGCAGGCGGGTATATACGCTCTTCGCCCGGCCCGGGAAAGGGGGCGGGCGCCGCCGTGCGCCGCTCTCGAAGCGCGAAGCAGGCTAGAAGCGGAAGGCGAGGGTCAGGTTGAGGCCGTGATCGCGGTAACCGTCGGCGACCGTGCCGGCATAGGAGAGATCGAACAGGCCGTGGGCCCCGACCGGCATCGCCAGGCCGGCCTCGATCAGCGCGGCGTCGCGCGCGACCGGCAGGCCGTGGATCGTGAAGCTGTCGCTGCCGCCCAGGGTCGCGCTGCCGTCCGGCGCCAGGTTACCGAAGGCGTGGCGCCAGCCCAGGGCGCCCAGCGCCGTCAGCGTCGGCAGGCCGTCCAGCTGGAACCCGGTGGCGGCGCGCAGGCCGAGCGTGCCGTAGCCGACCCCGTGATCGCTCTCCTCGACGCTCAGCGCCGCCTCGCCGCCGCTCTCGGAGAAACCGTCGCTGTCCGTGCGGACATAGGCGAGGCCGGCGAAGGGCTGCAGGCCGACCTCGCCGAGCAGCAGGTCGTAGCTGGCCTCGGCGAAGACCTGGGCGGTGGTGGCGCCATAGTCGCCCTCGAGCGAGTCGCTGAAGCCGGGGAAGACGACGTCGCGCTCGCTCTCGACCGAGTGCCAGGACCAGGCGGCGCCGAAGGCGAGGCCGACCGGGCCCAGCTCGGTGCCGGCGTAGGCGCCGAGATGGACCGTGTCGACCGTGGCCGAGGAGCGGCGGTCGTCCACGCTGGCCTCGCGGCGGTCGTAGCCGGTGAACAGGCCGAGGCGCCAGGTTTCCGAGACCGGGGCGTCGGCGCCGAGCAGCAGGCCGCCCATCGAATGGTCGACCGCGGCCGCGTTGCCGTCGCCGTCGCGGCTGCCCCAGGAGCCGAAAGCCTGGACCCAGGCCTCCAGGGTGCCGCTCTCCGGCGGTGCCTGGAGGTCGTCGGCGCCGGCCTGTGCGAGCTGCACGGGCGCCGTCCGTCCGTCCGCCTGCTGGCCTCTGCCCTTGGCGGCGGCCTTCTGGCGCAGCCGTGCCAGGGAGATCTCGCGCAGCAGCCGGCTCTCCTCGACCAGGTTGCCGGCGACGTTGGCGTGGAGCTCGCCGGACAGGGCCTCGTAGGCCTGGAGCGCCTGCTCCTCCGAGAACCCGACGATCCGGTCGTGGAGCGCGCTGCCCGGGCCCAGGGACTGGAGGGCGCGTGCGAGGGCCCCGTGGTTGTGGCTCTCCGTGATATCCTCCAGCGCGGTGTCGTTGCGCGATACCGTCAGGTAGACGTTCTCGGCATCGTAGGCGAGGGCATGATCGAGGAAGGCGAAGTCCTCCTCGACGCCCTGGAAGCGGCCCTGCAGGCCGCCCTCCGCCGTCAATATCCGGTAGGTCGCGCTGTCCGCGAAGCTGCCGGAGAGGGCGAGGGGCCGCACGGTGCCGCCGAGGATCTCGGCCGCACCCCGGACGTACAGCAGGTCGCTGCTCGTGCCGCCCGGCGTCAGCTCGATCGCGAGGACGGAGCCCGGCAGGAAGGTGACGTCGCCGTCCACGGTCAGGGTGCCGATCGAGCTGCCCGGTGCGATCGTACCCCGGCTGCCCAGGCTGCCGAGCAGGCGGCCGCTGCCGCCGAGCGTGCCGTCCGGGTCGACGACCACCGGGCCGGCCAGCACGCCCTCGACCAGCAGGGCGCCGCGGCGCACGTCGGTGGTGCCGAGATAGCTGTTGGTGCCGCTCAGGATCAGGGTCCCGCTGCCGTCCTTGAAGAGGCCGCCGCTGCCGGAGATATCGGCGCCGAGCGTCAGGCGGTCGGTGAAGTCGGCGACGATCTCGCCGTCGTTCTCGATCGCCGCCGTCTCGACCCTGCCGGCAAGCCCGCCGTCGCCGAGGTTGAGCCGGCTGTCCGGGCCGATCTCCAGCAGGCCGGCGGAGACCAGGCCGCCCTCGGCGACCGTCAGGGTGCCGAGGCCGCCGAAGGTGCCGTTGCCGACGTAGAGCGTGCCGGCGACCTCCCAGCGCGAGCCGCTGCCGGTGACCGTCGCCGTCGGGCGGGCGAAGAGGGCGTCGATGAAGGCGTCGTCGCGGCTCTCGACGAGGCCGCCGTTGGAGACGGTCATGGTCGCGCCGCCGACGTAGCCGACGATCGTTTCCTCCGCGATCGTCGCCCTCGAGCCGCTGCCGTCGACGATGAAGCTGCTGCCGTCGAGGTAGAGGAACCCGGTCTCCAGCCGCCCGCCGTTCTCGAGCCTCAGCGTCGCGCCCGAGACCTCGGTGCTCGAGTCGGCCGCGAAGAAGCCACCGTCGATCGTCACCTGGCCGCCGCCGCAGCTGCACAGCGAGAGGCTGCCCTCGATGTCGCTGTCGCCGGTCAGGGTCAGCGTGCCGCCGCCGTCGTAGTAGAAGTCGCCGGCGCCGGTGAGCGAGCCGGAGAAGGTGGTCGAGCGATTGCCGACCACGGACAGGAAGGCCTGGGTCCCGAGCGCGATCGGGCCGCCGCCGCTCAGCGAGAAGACGGTGGCGTCCTCGAAGTTTCCGACCCTCGGGCCGGGACCCAGGTCGACCACGACGTCGTCGCCGGGTCCGGGGGCGATGTCGCCGGTCCAGTTGGCGCCCCGGTTCCAGTCCCGGTCGGCCTCGCCGTCCCAGGTGAACTGCGCCAGCGCGGCGCCCGCCGGCAAGGCCAGGACCAGTAGGCCCCCGCCCAGGCCCCCGAGCCGGCGTGCTCGGCCCCTTCCCACACGACATCCGCGATTCATTCCCCCACCCCCCCCCGTGGCTGGCATCCCGTGGCTGGCATCCCCGTGGCTGCTATCCCGAGGCTGGCATCGCGGCGCCGCGCGGCATTCCCGCAGCGGCCTCGCAGACCGCCCGCCCCCGTGACCCCCGGCCGTCAGCATTCCCGATCCCGGATGCAGCGTCGAGCCCGATGCGCAGGGATGAGGGAAGATTAATCTTCCGCCCATCTCCAGGGGGTGGGAGGAGGCTCGCGGGCGCGGGCGGCACGGCGCCGAAACAGGCCCCGGCGGCGGCGCGCGTGCCGCGCCCCCGCGGTCCGCTCGGGCGAGGGGGCCGTGCTTGACGCCCTTCTGGATTGGACTTACTAACGGACCGTCCTCACTGGACCAAAGAAGAACGATAGTCATCCGCCAACGATGCGGATGCATCAGGGACGGCCTTACGGGAGACGGGTGCGTGGTCAAGGACTCGGCGACCCTCGATACCTTTCCGAAGCTACTGCTGCGCCACATGCGCGAGCGCCCGGCCCGGGCCGCGATGCGCGAGAAGAACCTCGGCATCTGGCAGACCTGGACCTGGCGGCAGTCGGGCGAGCAGATCCGCGCCTACGCCTGCGGCCTCGCCGCCCTCGGCCTGAAGCGCGGCGAGCGCATGGCGATCATCGGCGACAACCGCCCGCGCCTCTACTGGAGCTTCTGCGCGGTCCAGAGCCTGGGCGCCGTGCCGGTGCCGCTCTACCAGGACTCGATCGCAGCCGAGATGGCCTTCGTGCTCGACCATGCCGAGGTCCGCTTCGCCATCGCCGAGGACCAGGAGCAGGTCGACAAGCTGCTTGAGATCCGCGAGCGGGTGCCGAGCCTGGAGGTCATCGTCTTCGACGACGACCGCGGCATGCGCAACTACGACCAGCCGTTCCTGCACGCCTACGAGAAGGTGCTCGAGCTCGGCCGCGACTTCGAGCGGCAGAACCCCGACTTCTTCGAGTCCGAGATCGCCAAGGGCCAGGGCTCGGACATCTCGATCTTCGCCTACACCTCAGGCACGACCGGCGAGCCCAAGGGCGTCGTGCTGACCTACGACAACGTGCTGATCAGCGCGCGCAACGGCGCCGCCTTCGAGGGACTGACCGAGAAGGAGGAGATGCTCGCCTACCTGCCGATGGCCTGGGTCGGCGACCACATCTTCTCCTACGCCCAGTCCTACGTCTGCGGCTTCTGCGTCTCCTGCCCGGAGTCGGGGGCGACGGTCATGCACGACCTGCGCGAGCTCGGCCCCAGCTACTTCTTCGCGCCGCCGCGCATCTTCGAGAACATCCTGACCACCGTGATGGTGCGCATGGAGGACGCCAGCGCGCCCAAGCGGCGGATCTTCAAGTACTTCATGAGGCATGCCGAGCGGTGCGGCGTGCGCATCCTCAACGGCCAGCGCGTCGCGCTCCTCGACCGGCTGATCTACGGGCTCGGCGAGATCCTGGTCTACGGCCCACTCAAGAATACCCTGGGCTTCTCGCGGATCCGGCTGGCCTACACCGCCGGCGAGGCGATCGGCCCCGACATCTTCGACTTCTACCGCTCGATCGGGGTCAACCTGAAGCAGCTCTACGGCTCGACCGAGGCCAGCGTCTTCGTGACGATCCATCCCGACGGCGAGATCTACGCCGACACGGTCGGCAAGCCGGTCGACGAGGTCGAGATCCGCATCGCCGAGAACGGCGAGGTGCTGTTCCGCAGCCCCGGCGTGTTCCTGGAGTACTACAAGAACCCCCAGGCGACGGCCGAGGCCAAGGACGACGAGGGCTGGATGCACACCGGCGACGCCGGCATCATCGACGAGCGCGGGCATCTCAAGATCATCGACCGGGCCCGGGACGTCGGCCACCTGACCGACGGCACGCTGTTCCCGCCCAAGTACATCGAGAACAAGCTGAAGTTCTTCCCGAACATCAAGGAGGCCGTCGCCTTCGGCCACGAGCGCGACCGGGTCTGCGCCTTCGTCAACATCGACCTCGGCGCCATGGCCAGCTGGGCCGAGCGCAACAACCTGGCCTACGGCAGCTACCAGGAGCTGTCGCAGGACCCGCGCGTCGCCGAGATCGTCAAGGGCCACGTCGAGCAGGCCAACCGCTCGCTCGCCGAGGACCCGAAGCTCGGCTACGCCCAGATCCACCGCTTCCTGATCCTCAACAAGGAGCTCGATCCCGACGACGGCGAGCTGACCCGCACCCGCAAGGTGCGCCGCCGCATCATCGCCGAGCGCTACGGCCCGCTGATCGAGGCGCTCTACTCGGACCGGGACAGCGTGCACATCGAGCTCGAGGTCAGCTTCGAGGACGGCCGCAAGGGCCGCATCAAGGGCGACCTGCAGATCCACGACGCCGAGACCTATCCGGTCGCCGGCGCCGACGCGCCCAAGCGCGCCGCCGCGTAGTTCGCTAGTCGTACCGGGG
>NZ_JBBDQW010000020.1:0-1695 GCF_040905785.1 Tistlia sp. | reverse complement strand
GGGGGAAAAAGGGGGGGGGGCGTTCCGGCGATGGATTCGGCAGCGCGCATCTTTGACGAGGTCCTGCTGGAGGTCCGCGGCATCTCGCTGGCCTTCGGCGGCGTGAAGGCGCTGTCGGACATCTCCTTCGACATCCGCAAGGGCGAGATCCGGGCGATCATCGGGCCCAATGGCGCCGGCAAGACCTCGATGCTCAACGTCATCAACGGCTTCTATCACCCCCAGCAGGGCGAGATCCTGTTCAAGGGCGAGACGCGCCGCGCCATGCGGCCGCACAAGGCGGCCAAGCAGGGCATCGCGCGGACCTTCCAGAACGTCGCCCTGTTCAAGGGCATGTCGACGCTCGACAACATCATGACCGGGCGCCTGCTGAAGATGCGCTCCAACGTGCTGCTGCAGGCGCTCTACTGGGGGCCGAACCAGCGCGAGGAGATCCGCCACCGCGCCTTCTGCGAGGAGATCATCGACTTCCTGGAGATCCAGGCGATCCGCAAGACGCCGGTCGGCAAGCTGCCCTACGGCCTGCAGAAGCGCGTCGAGCTGGCGCGGGCCCTGGCCATGGAACCGGAGCTGCTGCTGCTCGACGAGCCGATGGCCGGCATGAACGTCGAGGAGAAGGAGGACATGAGCCGCTTCATCCTCGACGTGAACGATCACTTCGGCACGACCATCGCGCTGATCGAGCACGACATGGGGGTCGTCATGGACCTTTCGGACCGCGTGGTGGTGCTCGACTACGGTCGCAAGCTCGCCGACGGCTCGCCCGACGAGGTGCGTGCCAACCAGGAAGTCATCGACGCCTATCTCGGCGTCGCGCACTAGGGACGGCGATCAGATGAAGCTCCTTCACGTTCTCTACTGGCTGGTCGGCTCGCTCGTCGCGATCGTGGCGATCGGCGCGCTGCACCAAGTCCTGGCGGCGATCGGCGCGATCAGCTTCTTCGACTGGGTGTTCTACTTCGAGGTCGCGACCACGGGTCTGCTGCAGGGCGTCATGTACTCGCTGGTGGCGCTCGGCTTCGTGCTGATCTTCAAGGCCTCGGGCGTCTTCAACTTCGCCCAGGGCTCGCTGGTCCTGTTCTCCGCCCTGACCATGGTCGGTCTGATGGAGCTGTCCCAGCAGCACCTCGGCTTCGAGCTGCACTGGACCCTCGCCTTCCTGCTGACCTGCGGCGTCATGGTGCTGGTCGCGATGGTCATCGAGCGCCTGGTGCTGCGGCCGCTGGTCAACCAGCCGCACATCATCCTGTTCATGGCGACGATCGGCATCTTCTACTTCATGGACGGCTTCGGGCAGACGCTCTGGGGCTCCGACGTCAAGGTGCTCGACATCGGCATGCCGACCGCCTCGGCGATCGAGCCCTACGGCGTGCGCATCAACCTCTACGACATCATCGCGGCCGCCGTCGGCGGGGTGCTGGTCGCGGTGCTGGCGGTCTTCTTCCAGTACACCCGCATCGGCCGCGCCCTGCGCGCCGTCGCCGACGACCACCAGGCGGCGCTGTCGGTCGGCATTCCGCTGAAGACGATCTGGACCATCGTCTGGTCGGTCGCGGGCATCGTCGCCTTGGTCGCCGGCATCATGTGGGGCGGCAAGGCCGGCGTGCAGTTCTCCCTGGCGCTGATCGCCTTCAAGGCGCTGCCGGTGCTGATCCTGGGCGGCTTCACCTCGATCCCCGGCGCCATCGTCGGCGG
>NZ_JBBDQW010000019.1:0-49807 GCF_040905785.1 Tistlia sp. | reverse complement strand
CCCCAAGGATGCTTTCTTGCTTGCACCCGATTACAGAAGCTTGTCGAGGGGCGTGGAAACGCAACCACCGTCAGACCGCCAGCTCCACGACCTCGCCGCTGCGCTGGCAGTCGGCCGACAGCAGCGGCAGCAGCTTGGCCGCGACTGCTTCGGGATTGGCCAGCTTCGCCGCTTCCTCGCCCGGGAAGGCCTGGCGGCGCAGGGCCGTGGCCATCGGCGGCGGGCAGGCGAGGTTGGCCTTGACGCCGAAGCGGCGGACCTCCTCGGCATAGGCGCGCACCAGCACCTCCAGAGCCGCCTTGCTGCCGGCGTAGAGCGACCAGTAGGCAGTGGTCTGCTGCGCGCGCACGTCGGTGATGAAGAGCGCGCGGCCCGCCGGCGAGAGGCGCAGCAGTGGGTCGAGGCTGCGCAGCAGGCGATAGTTCGCCGTGGTGTTGACCGCGAAGACCTCGTCCCAGACCTTCGGCGGCAGGTGGCCGACGGGCGAGAGGCGGCCGATGACGCCGGCGCAGGCGGCCAGGCCGTCGAGCCGTCCAAAGCGCTGGTGCAGCGCCGCGCCGAGCTGGTCGATCCGCTCGCCGTCGCGCAGGTCGAGCGGCACCAGCGTCGGCTTGCTGCCGCCGGCCGCGACGATCTCGTCGTCGAGCTCCTCCAGGGCGCCCACCGTGCGCGCGGTCAGGACGCAGTGCGCGCCCTCCGCGGCGAGCGCGCGGGCCAGGGCTCGGCCGAGGCCGCGCGAGGCGCCCGTCACGAGGACCACGCGCCGCTCCTCGGCGGTCGGTCCGTTAACGGCGGCGCCGCTCGGCGCCGGGCCGCCGATCTCAGGGTTGTCAACGGGCACCGAGTCCTCCGTTCGTCTTGGATCTGGTCGTCTTGGGTCTGGGGCGCCGCAGCCCGGTCGCGCGCAGCGACAGCAGGCCGAGCCGTTCCAGCAGGGCGAGCAGGGCGACGCCGGCCAGCAGGCCGGTGCCGGCGTAGACCAGGCCCTCGGGCGTCAGCGGCACGGCCGGCTGGAAGTGGGCGGCGGTCGAATCGAGGATCTCCTGGTCGACGTGACGGGCGAAGACGACCGGCCGGCCGAGCGGCGTCGCGGTCGCGAAGGCCTGGTAGGCCGCCTGCAGGCGCTCCAGCGCCTCGAGGGTCTGGCGCGCGCCCTCGACCAGCACCCGCGTGAACTGGCCGCCCTCGGCCTCGGCGCGGTCCAGGTACTGCTCGGGCGACAACCCGAGCGCGGCGGCCTCCTCGGTGACCCGGGAGAGGTCGGCGCGCGCCTGCGCCAGCCGGCCGGCGAGCTGCTGGCGGTACTGGGCGAAGAAGGCCGGGAACTGGCTGAGCAGGGCGCCGCCGCCCGCTCCGAAGACGCCGTTCACGATGCGTCCGATCATGTCGCGCGGCCTCCCCCCGTTGGCCTCGACGCCGGGCGCCTGCCTCGGGCTAACCCCAGGCTAGACTTCCGCGAGCAGCGACAGCTGCTTGGTGACCTTGCCCTCGCGGTCGGTCAGGCGGGTCGGGTAGTCGCCGGTGAAGCAGGCGTCGCAGAACCGCGGGTGCGTCGGGTCGCGGCCCGGCTCGCCCATCGCCCGGTAGAGGCCGTCGAGCGAGACGAAGGCGAGGCTATCGACGCCGATGTAGCGGGCCATCTCCTCGACGGTCAGCTTGGAGGCGAGCAGCTCCTCGCGCTCCGGGGTGTCGACGCCGTAGAAGCAGGAGTGGGTGGTCGGCGGTGCCGCGATGCGCATGTGCACCTCGGTCGCGCCGGCCGAGCGGACCATCTCGACGATCTTGCGCGAGGTCGTGCCGCGCACGATCGAATCGTCGACCAGGACGACCCGCTTGCCGGCCAGCTTGGGGCGGTTGGCGTTGTGCTTGCGGCGCACGCCCAGGTCGCGGATCTGCTGGGTCGGCTGGATGAAGGTGCGGCCGACGTAGTGGTTGCGAATGATGCCGAACTCGAAGGGAATGCCGGCGGCCGCGGCATAGCCGAGCGCGGCCGGCACGCCGGAATCGGGCACCGGCACGACGACGTCGACGGGCACGCCGCTCTCGCGCGCCAGCTCCGCGCCGATCATCTGGCGCGCCGAATAGACCGAGCGACCCTCGATCACCGAGTCCGGGCGGGCGAAGTAGATGTACTCGAAGATGCAGTGCCGCTGCGGCACCGCCGGGGCGATGCGCCGCGAGGTCACGCCGGCTTCAGAGAGGATGACCATCTCGCCGGGGTCGACGTCGCGCAGGAACTCGGCGCCGATGATGTCCAGCGCGCAGCTCTCCGAGGTCAGGATGTAGCCCTCGCCGAGGCGGCCGAGGATCAGCGGCCGCACGCCCAGGGGGTCGCGCACGCCGATCACCCCCTCGTGGGTCAGCGCGACCAGGGAGTAGGCGCCCTCGACCTGGCGCAGGCTCTCGACCAGCCGGTCGGCGACGCTGGCCGAGCGGGAGGTCGCGACCAAGTGGATGATCACCTCGGTGTCCATGGTCGACTGGAACAGCGAGCCGCGGCGCACGAGGTCGCGGCGCAGCGCGTGGGCGTTGGTCAGGTTGCCGTTGTGGGCCAGGGCGAAGCCGCCGAACTCGAGCTCGGCGAACAGCGGCTGGACGTTGCGCAGGACGGTGCCGCCGGTCGTGGCGTAGCGGTTGTGGCCGATCGCGCTGTAGCCCTTGAGGCGCGCCGTCTCGCGCTCGTCGGCGAAGACCTCGCTGACCAGGCCGAGCGCGCGGTGCGCGTGGAACTGCTGGCCGTCGAAGCAGACCAGGCCGGCCGCCTCCTGACCCCGGTGCTGGAGGGCGTGTAGGCCCAGCGCAGTCAGGGTCGCGGCGTCGGGGACGCCGTAGATGCCGAAGACGCCGCACTCCTCGTGCAGCTTGTCGTCGTCGAGGGGATTGGTGGTGATCATTGCCTGCTTCCGGTGGCTTCGTCTCGGCCGACCGAGTCGAATAGCTGCTGCATCTGCCGCCGCGGGCCATCCTTATAGCCGGTTGGCGGATCCATTGCAGCCTCGTTGCCCTGGGTTCGGGGCTGCGCCGGAACGTCGCTGGGGCCCTCGGCCGGCCTCGCCGCGTCGGGCACGGTCGCCGGCGGTATGTTCCATCCCAGGGAATCGGGGGCCAGGGCGCGCAGCGCCTCCGCGCCGGACTCGACGAGAGGCCGCGAACGCGCTTCGCGAATCCAGTCGGGGTGCTCGGCGGGCGGCAACAGCCAGTTCAGCACCAGCCAGGCGATGCAGACGACCAGGGCCCCGCGCAACAGTCCGAAGACGAAGCCCAGCGAGCGGTCGAGCGCACCCAGGCTGGAGTCCTGGACGCGCTTCGAGATCATCCGCGAGAGCACCGTCAGGACGATCAGGGTGAGCAGGAAGACGATGACGCCGGCGACGATGTCGGCGACCAGCAGGATGGCGATGAGTTGGCGGGAGATCGCCTGGGCGGGCAGGAAGAAATAGAGCGTCGCCAGGGCTGCGCCGAGCCAGGCGGCGATCGCCAGCGCCTCGTGCACCAGCCCGCGGAAGAAGGCGAGCCCGGCGGAGATCAGCAGGATGGCGATGACGATGACGTCGGCGGCGTTGACGGGGAGATCCATCGAGGTGCGGGCCGGGGGTCAGGCTTGGCGCCGCATCGGCGCGTCCGGTGAAACCGTAGATAAGGTCTCGACGAGGTCCTGCAAATGGCCGATCTCGAGGATCTCCAATGCGCCCTCCGCAGGGGCGGCCTTGCCGGCCTTGCCTCGGCGCGGCGGCATGAAGGCGCGCTCGAAGCCCAGCTTGGCGGCCTCCTTGAGGCGCTGGTCGGCCTGGCTGACGGCCCGCACCTCGCCGGCCAGGCCGATCTCGCCGAACACCACGGCCTCGGCCGGCACCGGGCGGTCGACCAGGGCCGACACCAGCGCGGCGGCGACCGCCAGGTCGGCGGCGGGTTCCGAGATGCGCAGGCCGCCGGCGACGTTCAGGTAGACGTCCTGGCCGGCGAAGGTCAGGCCGCAGCGCGCCTCGAGCACGGCCAGCACCATGGCGAGGCGGCCGGAATCCCAGCCGACGACGGCGCGCCGCGGGGTGCCGAGCGAAGAGGGCGCCACCAGCGCCTGGATCTCGACCAGGACCGGCCGCGTCCCCTCCAGCCCGGCGAAGACGCTGGCGCCGGAGACCTCGCCGCGCCGCTCGGCGAGGAACAGGGCCGAGGGATTGGCGACCTCCAGCAGGCCGCGCTCGGTCATCTCGAAGACTCCGATCTCGTCGGTTGGGCCGAAGCGGTTCTTGGTCGTGCGCAGGATCCGGAACTGGTGGCCGCGCTCGCCTTCGAAGGTCAGCACCGCATCGACCATGTGCTCCAGCACCTTCGGTCCGGCGATCATGCCCTCCTTGGTGACGTGGCCGACGAGAAGCAGCACGAAGCCGCGCGCCTTGGCCAGCCGGATCAGCTCCTGGGCACTGGCGCGGACCTGGGCGACGGTGCCGGGCGCGGATTCCAGGGTGTCGACGAACATCGTCTGGATCGAATCGATGACGACGACGCCCGGCCCCTCGCCGTCGGGCCGGTCGAGGGCGTCGAGCAGGTCGCGCACCGAGGTGGCGGAGGCGAGCTCGACCGGCGCGTCGGTGACGCCGAGGCGTTCGGCGCGCAGGCGGACCTGATCGATCGCCTCCTCGCCCGAGACGTAGGCGCAGGGCCGCCCGCTGTTCGAGGCCAGGGCGGCGGCCGCCTGCAGCAGCAGCGTCGACTTGCCGATGCCGGGATCGCCGCCGACGAGCACGGCCGAACCGGGCACCAGGCCGCCGCCCGTCACGCGGTCGAACTCGGCGATGCCGGAAACCCAGCGCGCGACCGTCGCGCCCTCGCCCTTGAGCCCGACGAAGCTGACGCGCCGACCCTTGCCGCGCGCCTTGGGCCGGGCACCGAGGCCGCCGGGCGTGCCGGTGCCGCCGGAGAGCTCCTCGACCAGGGTGTTCCAGGCGCCGCAGGCCTCGCAGCGCCCGGCCCACTTCGGGAACACGGAGCCGCAGCTCTGGCAGACATATTCGGAACGTGGCTTGGCCAGCGTCTCGGCCCTCCCGGCCTACAAGCCCGCCGGACGCCCGGCCGCGGCCGGAGTCCCAGGCGCATGGTCGGGCTAGGCGAAGTGGTCCTGCAAGGGAATGTCGATCGGTCCCTCGGCGGACCCGTGGATGAACTGCTCGACGTAGGGATTGCCCGAGCGGTCGATGTCCGCCGTCGGGCCGGCCCAGACGATCCGTCCCTTGTACAGCATCGCCATCCGAGTCGAGATGCGCCGCGCGCTCGCCATGTCGTGGGTGATCGACAGCCCGGTCGCGCCGAGCCGGCTGGTCAGCTTGGCGATCAGGTTGTCGATGATGTGCCCCATGATCGGGTCCAGGCCGGTCGTCGGCTCGTCGAAGAAGATGATCTCGGGGTCGGTGGCGATCGCCCGGGCCAGGCCGACGCGCTTGCGCATCCCGCCCGACAGCTCCGCCGGGAACAGCAGGCCGATGCCCGGCTCCAGACCGACGTCGGCTAGGCGCTTCTCGGCCAGCTTGCGGGCCTCGTCGCGCTTCATGTCGCGGCCCTGGATCAGCCCGAAGGCGACGTTTTCCCAGACCGGCAGGGAATCGAACAGGGCCGCCGACTGGAACAGCATGCCGAACTTGCGGCGCACCCGGTCCATCTCGCGCTCCGGCAGGCCGACGGTCTCCTCGCCGTCGACCTCAATCGAGCCGGCGTCGGGCGGCAGCAGCCCGAGGATGCACTTCAGCAGCACCGACTTGCCGCTGCCCGAGCCGCCGATCACGACCAGCGACTCGCCGGCGGCGATCTCCAGGTCGACGCCGTTCAGCACCAGGTTGCTGCCGAAGGCCTTCTTCAGGCCGCGCACGCGGATTGTCGGGATGCCGGGGCCGGGGGCTGTCGGATCCACGCTCATCGCGCGAAGAACAGCTCGGTGATGATGTAGTTGAAGGACAGGATCAGGATCGAGGCGGAGACCACCGCGTTCGTCGTCGCCTGGCCGACGCCCTGGGCGCCGCCCTTCGAGTTGTAGCCGTGGTAGCAACCCATCAGCGTGATGATGAAGCCGAAGACGGCGGCCTTGACCAGGCCAGAGAAGACGTCCTCGAAGGTCAGGAAGTCGAGGGTGTTCTTGATATAGGTCGTGGGGTTGAAGCCGAGCTTGTAGATCGAGACCAGGTAGCCGCCGAAGATGCCGATGATGTCGGCGACCAGGACCAGCACCGGCAGGGTCAGGATGCCCGCGATCAGGCGCGGCGCGACCAGGTATTTGAAGGGGTGGGTCGAGAGGGTGACCAGGGCGTCGATCTGCTCTGTAACCCGCATCGTGCCGATCTCGGCGGCCATTGCAGCGCCGATGCGCCCGGCCACCATCAGGCTCGCCAGCACCGGGCCGAGCTCGCGGGTGATCGAGACGACGACGACGTTGGGCACCGCGCTTTCCGCCGAGAAGCGCGCGAAGCCGGTATGGCTCTGGAGCGCCAGCACCATGCCGGTAAAGATCGCGGTGAGCCCGACGACCGGCAGCGAGTAGTAGCCGATTTCCATCACCTGGCGGCCGATCAGACGACCGTAGAAGGGCGGGCGGAAGCAATGGCTCAGGCTCCGGCCGGCGAACAGCGTCAACCGGCCGGTGACCGCGAGAAAGGCCAGGAAGGCTCGGCCGAGCGGCTGGAGGACCGGCACCACGGGCTCAGGCATCCCGGTATAGCCGCCGGTAGCGGGGGCCCAGGGAGGTCAGCACCTCGTAGCCGATCGTGCCCGCGGCCTCGGCCAGCGCGTCGACGTCCTGGTCCGGCCCGAGCAGGTCGACGAAGCCGCCGACCGACGGCGGCTCGGCGAGGTCGGTGAGGTCGAGCGTGATCAGATCCATCGATACCCGGCCCACGAGCGGCACGGCGACGGCCATGCCTTCCTTTCCCCCCGCGGCCCCGGTCTGCACCCAGGCCTTGGCCCGTCCCGACAGCGACCGCAGGTAGCCGTCGGCATAGCCCAGGCCGACGGTTGCGACGATCGTGCGACGCCCGGCGCGGAACGCCGCACCGTATCCGACGCCCATGGGAGGGTCAACAACCCGAACCTGTAGGATTCTTCCTTGCAAACGAACGACTTGCGCCATGGGGTTGGGGCTTCCGGGAGTCGGGTTGACGCCGTAGAGCGCCGCCCCCGGGCGCAGCAGGTCGAAGTGGAAGCCCGCGCCGAGGAAGCTGCCGGGCGAATTGGCGAGCGAGGCCGCCATCGGCGGCAGGCTCGCACGCGCCGCCAGGAAAGCCCGGAGCTGGCCTTGGTTGTTCGCGTCGTCGGGGCGGTCGCCGCAGGCCAGGTGGCTGATCAGGTAGGCGATCCGGACGCCGGACAGGCGCTGCGGCTCGTCGGACAGGACTGCCAGCTCCTCGGGCGGCAGGCCGAGGCGGTTCATGCCGGTATCGACATGCAGGCAGGCCGGCAGGGTGCGGTTCTCCGCTACGGCGAGCCTGCGCCAGCGCCGCAGTTCCTCCAGGGAGTTCAGCACCGGCCGGATGCCGGCGGCGAGATAGTCGCGCTCCGCGCCCGCGCCGAACAGCCCGCCCAGCACGTAGACCTCGGCCGCCTCCGGCAGCACCCGGCGCAGCACCAGTGCCTCCTCGGGCAGCGCGACGAAGAAGATCCTTGCGCCGGCCTCCCACAAGGCGGGGGCCACGCGCGCCGCGCCCAGGCCGTAGGCGTCGGCCTTGACCACGGCGGCCACCGGCGTGCCCGCGCCCTCGGCCAGCAGGCACCGGTAGTTGGCCTTGACCGCCGCCAGGTCGACGGTCAGCAGCCCGCCGGCGAGGCGCTCGGGGGGACCGCTCGCGGTATCGTCGCCAGCGGGCATTCCGTCAGCGGACATCCGGCCGTCAGCGGACATCCGGCCGTCAGCGGATATCCGGAAGATGGTCTTCCGGAATGTAGTCGCCGAAGCGCGTGGTGTTGCCGTCGAAGGTCAGGCGCCGCGTGCCGATCGGTCCGTGGCGCTGCTTCGCGACGATCACCTCGCCCAGCCCATAGACCTCCTCGCAACGCCGCTGCCAGTGGCTGTAGCGCTCCTGGTACTTGTCGTCGCCCTCGTTCTCGCGGCGCTGCGGCTCGGCCCGCTCCAGGTAGTACTGCTCGCGGAACACGAACATGACGACGTCGGAGTCCTGCTCGATCGAGCCGGATTCGCGCAGGTCGGACAGCTGCGGGCGCTTGTCCTCGCGCTGCTCGACGGCGCGGCTCAGCTGCGAGAGTGCCAGTACCGGCACGTTGAGCTCCTTGGCGATCGCCTTGAGGCCGCGGGTGATCTCCGAGACCTCGTTGACGCGGTTCTCCGCGCGGCTGCCGCCCGGCGGCGACATCAGCTGAAGGTAGTCGACGACGATCAGCGACAGGCCCTGCTGCCGCTTCAGGCGGCGCGCCCGGGTGCGCATCGCCGAGATGGAGATCGCCGGCGTGTCGTCGATGTAGAGCCGGATCGAGGCCAGTCGCCGACTGACGTCGACGACCTTCTCGAACTCCTCGCGGGAAATGTCGCCGCGCCTGAGCGCGTCGGAGCGCACTTCGCTCTGCTCCGACAGGATCCGGCTCGCAAGCTGTTCGGCCGACATTTCGAGGGAGAAGAAGGCGACCGTCTCCGCCGTCTCGATCTCGCCGCCGTCGGGGGCCTGCTCCAGGCGCTTGGTGGCCGCGACCTTGAAGGCGATGTTGGTGGCCAGCGAGGTTTTGCCCATGGAGGGGCGCCCGGCGAGGATCAGCAGGTCGGAGCTGTGCAGGCCGCCGAGCAGGGCGTCCAGGTCCTTGAAGCCGGTCGCCACGCCCGCGATCTTGCCGTCGCGCTTGTAGGCGGCCTCGGTCAGCTCGATGGCGTCGCGCAGCGCGACGCGGAACTCCTTGAGGCCGCCTTCGGTCTGGCCGGTCTCGGCGAGGCGGTAGAGCCGCTCTTCGGCCAGCTCGATCTGCTCGCTGGCGCCCAGCTCCAGGTCGTGCCGGTAGGCCTCGTTGACGACGTCCTCGCCGAGGTCGATCAGCTGGCGGCGCAGGTACAGGTCGTAGACGATGCGGCCGTAGTGGCGCACGTCCACGATGTTGACGTAGTTCGCGGCCAGCTCGGCCAGGTACTGCGAGCCGCCGACCTCGGCGAGGTCGCCGTCCTGGTCGAACTTGTTCTTCAGCGTCACGGCGGTCGCCAGCTGGCCGCGCTCGATCAGCGTGCCGCAGGCCTCATAGATGCGGCCGTGGGCGGGATCGACGAAGTGCTCGGCGAGCAGGAAGTCGCTGACTTTCTCATAGGCCAGGTTGTTGGCGAGGACGGCGGCCAGCAGGGCCTGCTCGGCCTCGGCGTTGGCCGGAGGCAGGCGGGAGCCGAACTCGGTTTCGTCGCTGCGGGCGACGGCGGCGAGGGAGGAGCTCATGGCGTTGCGCAGACGTTGGCTTGGGCGTTCATGGCGGCCACCCTAGTCGCCCCGGCGTCCGCTTGCCCGATAAGAATCACGGGGACAAAGGTGGATAACGCGGACAGGGTTCGAAGGACCGCAGGCTAGGCCGATTCTGGCGCAGCGGTCCAGGTTTGTTCCCGGACGCGGTCGCGCGTGTGGCCGTGCTCGCGCCGGCAGAAGCCACCGGTTGCTTCGCCGCCTGCAGTGGCAAGTGCGCCTAGGGCCCGGCGGAACAAATGCCGGAAAGGCGTCGTTCGAAGGGGCAGCGATAGGATGCGCGCGGGCACACCGCAGCGCACCGTGGCGCGGCGGCGGATCAGCCGTGGGCACGCAGCGTCAGGCAGGAATTGGATGGCAGACGAGAGTGCACGTGGCGAGGAGTCGGATGCCGAGAGGCTGCGACGGCAGCTGTCGGCCCTGTCCCGCTTCGGCGGGCACGCCCTGCGCTCTGACGACCTGGACTCCCTGCTCGCGGAGGCGACGGAGCTGGTCTCGGAGGCCCTCGACGTCGAGCTCGTAAAGGTGCTCGAGCTGCTTCCCGACGGCGATACGATGCTGGTGCGCGCCGGCGTGAACTGGCGGCCGGGAGTCGTGGGCCAGGTCACCTTCTCGGCACACGAGCACTCCCCCGGGGGCGCCCTGCTGATGGACGAGCCGGTCATCTCGAACGACGTCGCCAGCGAGACCCGCTTCACGATCCCCCAGGTCCTGCGCGAGCACGGCGTCAAGAGCATGATCAACGTGGTCATCAAGGGGGAGACGCCCTGGGGCGTGCTCGAGGTCGACGCGCCGCGCCGGCGCCGGTTCGACGAAGACGACGTCGCCTTCCTGCAGAACTACGCGAACCTGCTGGCCGCGGCGATCGGGCGACTGCGCACCAGCTGCTCTCTCGGCGAGACGGCGGCGCGCAACGAGATCCTGCTGAGCGAGCTGCGCCACCGCGTGCTGAACATGCTGGCCAACATCCGCGCCGTCGCGGCGCGCACCCGCGCCACCAGCTCGAGCCTCGACCAATTCGCCACGGCCTTCGATGCCAGGCTGGCCGCGCTGACCCGCACCCAGCGTCTGCTGACGGAGGAGACCGAGGAGGGAATCGGCATCCGCCGCCTGCTGAGCCAGGAGCTGGAGGCACTCGGCGCCGGGGAAGGTGGCCGAGTCACCCTCGAGGGACCCTCGACGTCGCTGCCGCCGAGGATCGTCCAGGCGCTGAGCATGGGCTTCCACGAGCTCGCCACGAACGCCGGCAAGCACGGCGCCCTCGGCCGCGACGGCGGCCGGCTCGAGGTCAGCTGGACCAAGGAGCCTTCGGAAGACGGCGCCGTGCTGCTGATCCGTTGGCGCGAAACCGGCGTCCCCCTCGAGGGCCGGCCGGAGCGCCGGGGCCTGGGGTCGGCGATGATCGAGGAAGGCCTGCCCTTCATGATCGGCGGCAGCTGCGAGCTTATCTTCCATCGCGACGGCCTGGAGTGCGCGATCCGCTGCCCGCTGCCTGACGAGGAGGCGAGGTGACGGTCGTCCTCAGCCGCTCGCGCGGCTGCGCAGCCACTTGAGCGAGCCGGCCGCCATGCCCTTGAACTTCGGCTCGCCCGCCAGCGCCGCGACCAGGAGCGGCGTGTCGCGCGGCAGTTCCCGCTTGATCGCGTGGTAGAGGCGCGACTGCGTGCGCGCCGAGTCGATCAGGTAGAGGCGCGGCTCCAGGGCGGCGACCGCCTCTCCCGCAGCCAGGGCTGGACGGATTTCGGCCTCGGCGCCGAGCCAGGCGAGGTAGAGCGGCATCAGTAGAGCCAGCGCGGCAGGGCCGTCGCGATCCCCGGCAGGAACCAGATGACCAGCATGGCGATCACCTGCAGCAGGATGAAGGGGATCACGCCCGCATAGATCTGCGCGGTCGAGATCTCCTTGGGCGCGGCGCCGCGCAGGTAGAACAGCGAGAAGCCGAAGGGCGGCGTCAGGAAGCTGGTCTGCAGGTTGACCGCGATCAGCACCGACAGCCAGATCGGATCGTGGCCCATCAGGATCAGCGCCGGCACGACCAGCGGCAGCAGGATCACCGAGATCTCGACGAAATCGAGGAAGAACCCAAGCACGAAGACCAGTGCCATGACGAACAGCAGCGCGCCCTGGGGCCCGCCGGGCATGGCCGCGACAATCTGCTCGACGTGCTGGTCGCCGCCGAGGCCGCGGAACACCAGGGAGAACAGGCTGGCGGTCAGGATCGTCGCGAAGATCATCGAGACCACGACCGTCGTCGACGTCGTGACGGGGCCGAGGATGCCGGCGCGCCGCACCCGCTGCAGCGACTGCGCGATGCCGGCCAGGGCGACCAGGATCAGCCCCAGCGCCGCGGCGGCGGCCAGCCAGTCGAGGAGGTCGGTGTCCTGGCGCTGCAGGCGCAAGGGGTGGACTCCGGCGAGCACCGCGACGGCACCGAGCGCGACGGCGCCAGCCACCACCCAGCGGGCGCTCTCGCCGCGCGCCGGTTCGGCGAGCCGGGCGCCGGCGAGCAGCAGTGCGCCGACGGCGCCGACCGCCGCCGACTCGCTGGGGGTCGCGACGCCGCCGAGGATCGAGCCCAGCACCGCGACGATCAGCAGGCAGGGCGGCAGCACGGTGCGCAGCACCCGCCCCGTCGAGGGCAGCGGCTGCTCGTCGCGGATCGCCGGGGCGGCGCGTGGCACCAGCCAGGCGGTCAGCACCAGGTAGAGCAGGTAGAGCCCGACCAGGGTCAGGCCGGGCAGCAGGGCGGCGGCGAAGGTCTGGCCGACGGAGATCGTCTCGACGGTGAACTTGCCCTGCCTGAACTGCGCCTGCTGGAAGGCGTTGGACATGACGTCCGAGAGGATGATCAGCAGCGTCGAGGGCGGGATGATCTGCCCGAGCGTGCCGGCGGTGCAGACGAGCCCCGAGGCGAGCCTGGGGTCGTAGCCGTGGCGCAGCATGGTCGGCAGGGCGATCAGCCCCATGGCGACCACGGTCGCGCCGACGATGCCCGTCGAGGCGGCGAGCAGCGCGCCGACCAGCACGACCGAGATCGCCAGGCCGCCGCGCCAGGCGCCGAACAGCCGCCCCATGGTCTCGAGCAGATCCTCGGCGATCCGGCTCTTCTCCAGCATCACGCCCATGAACACGAAGAGCGGGATGGCGATCAGCACGTCGTTGGTCAGCACGCCGAAGAAGCGCTGGCCGAGCGCGCCGAGCAGATTGGGGTCGAAGTTGCCGAGCGCCCAGCCGAGGCCGGCGAAGAGCACGGCGACGCCGGCGATCGTGAAGGCCACCGGGTAGCCGAGCAGGATCGCGCCGATCAGCGCCCCGAACATCAGCAGGTCGAGCCACTCGCTCACGGCCGATGGCTCACAGCAGCGGCCCCTCGGGGCGCGGCGTCTCGGGATCCTCGCCGCGTTGAAGGCGCAGCATGTCGCGCAGGGCGCAGGCCAGGCCCTGGACGATCAGCAGGAGGCAGAAGGCGGGAATCAGCGACTTGAGCAGGAAGGCGGCCGGAATGCCGCCGACCGAGATCGCGCCCTCCAGGACGGCCCAGGCGTTGCGCACCGAGGGCCAGGAGAAGACCAGCACGGCGATCATCGAGGGCAGCAGGAAGAACAGGGCGCCGCCGAGGTCGATCAGGCGCCGGCCCCTGGCCGACAGCCGGCCGTAGAAGATGTCGACGCGGACATGGCCGTCGACCAGCAGGGTGTAGCCCGCGCCCAGCATGAACAGGGCGGCGTGCAGGTAGAGTACGCCCTCGCCCAGGAAGATGAAGCTGACGCCGAAGACGTAGCGCAGCAGCACGACGGCGAACTGGAGCAGGACCATCAGCAGGGCGAGCCAGCGCACCGCGCTGCCGACCGCGCGGTTGATGCCGTCCAGTCGCCCGATCCAGACTTCCACCTGCGTCTCGCCCCGGAGCCCCGGGGCCCCCCCCCCCCGGGGGGGGGGGGGGACCGGGCTCCGTCAGGGACCTGCCTCAGCCGGGATAGCTGTAGTCGAGGGCGCGGGCGTTCATCTGGCCGTTGTCGGCGTAGACCATGTAGTCGGCGATCGAGCGGCGGTAGGTCAGGAAGGACTCGACGATGCGCCTGACCAGCTCGTCGTCGTTCTCGCGCAGCTCGCTCATGACCTCTCCGGCGGCGTTGCCCATGGCCACCAGGACCTCGTCGGGCAGGCGCCTCACCTGCACGCCCTGGTCGGCGACGAGCTGCTGCAGGGCCTGGGCGTGCTTGGTCGTGTACTCGGTCCAGACCGGGTTGTAGAGCGACTCGCAGGCGTAGGCGACGGCCTGCTTGAGGTCGTCGGGCAGCTCCTCGTAGGCGGCCTTGTTGACCGCGCACTCTTCCGCCGAGGAGGGCTCGCCGACGCCGGGCCAGTAGTAGTTTTTGGCAACCTGGTAGAAGCCGAGGGCGCTGTCGGTCCAGGGCCCGATGAACTCCCCGGCGTCGAGCGCGCCGGACTGCAGCGCCTGGAACATGTCGCGCCCGCCCATCGCCTGGACCGCCATGCCGAGCCGCGAGCACATCTCCGAGGCGAGGCCGGTGGTGCGGAAGCGCAGGCCCTTGAGGTCGTCGACCGTGCGGATCTCGTTGCGGAACCAGCCGGCCCACTGCGGGCCCGAGTTGCCGCACAGGAAGGGCTTCAGGTTGAAGCGGCCGTACATCTCGTCGTAGAGCGCCTGGCCGCCGCCGTGGGCGAGCCAGCCGACCTGCTCGTCGGCGCGCAGGCCGAAGGGCTGGGAGCCGAACAGCAGGATGCCCTTGGACTTGGAGCCCCAGTAGGCCGGGACCGCGTGATAGAGCTGGGCGGTGCCTTCCGAGACCGCGTCGAAGACGCCGTTGCCCGGCACCAGCTCGCCGGCGGCATGGAGCTGCACCTCGATGCGGCCGCCCGAAAGCGCGGTGATGCGGTCGGCGAGCATCTGCGCGGCGACGCCGGGGCCGGGCAGGTTCTTCGGCCAGGCCGTCACCATCGTCCACCGGCGGCGGTCCTGGGCGATCGCCGGGGCCGCCAGGCCCGCGGCCGCTGCCGCGCCGAGGCCGGTTGCGGCCGCTCCCAGAAAGGCGCGTCGCTTGATGCTGGTCATCTCTCGTTCCCCTGCTGTCGTTTCGCGGCGCTCTCGCCGGGGCTGCCGGCGCGCCGGCAGCCCCGGCGCGGGGCGGTTACCGACGCAGGCTAGGGCCAGCCCGGCGACCCGGCAAGTGCCTCCCGGGCTCAGCTGGGTCGGCGCCCTTGGTGGCCAGCGATCGCTTCAGCCGGCGTCGTGGCGGGCGCGGCTGTCGGAGGGCGCCTCGGCGCGCTCGGTCATGCCGTAGTCGCGCAGCACGGCGGCGACTCGCAGGCGGTAGTCGGCGAAGAGCGCGGTGCGGCCGCGCTGCTGGGCCCCGCGGTGGCTCTCCAGGTTCCGCCAGGCCATGACCGCGGCCTCGTCGCGCCAGAACGACAGCGACAGGATCTTGCCCGGCTCGCTCAGGCTCTCGAAGCGCTCGATCGACAGGAAGCCGTCGATCTTCTGCAGCTCCGGGCGCAGGGCGGCGGCGATCTCCAGGTACTCGGCTCGACCCTCCGCCTTGGGCTTGAGCTCGAAGATGACGGCGATCATGGCTTTGGCTCCGCAGGCGGCGGGGCGAGCGTGGCATCGACCGCGCGCAGGAAGCTGCGCTCCTCGCGCAGGATGAAGCGCTCGCTCTCGGCGAAGCGGAAGTTGGCGGCCCCCTCCGGGTCGCTGCGCAGGCGCGCCCGGTAGCCCTCGTAGGCGGCCAGGGAGTCGAAGGAGATCAGCGCCGTCGCGATGTCGTTGGTGCCCTCGTGCGGCAGGAAATAGCCGTGCAGCCGGCCGCCGCAGCGTGGGATGATTCCGGCCCAGGCTTCAGCGTAGCGCTCGAAGAGGGCGCGCTTGAATGGGTCGAGCTGGTAGCGGATGCAGCAGGTCACGGTCATGGCGGTCTCTCCCGTCGGGGTCCTCGGCCGCGACCTTAGCGCGCCGGCCGCGGCCCCGTTTCGGCGCCCGCCGTAGCAAGGACCTTGGCGGCGGGAGCCATCCTAGCAAGCATCGGCGGGGCCGAACCAGCCGGCTCAGCGGGCGCGGGCCATGCGGGCATGTTCCCAGGACATCAGCAGCACGCCCACGAACACGGTCAGGAAGCCGGCGAGGTGGATCCACCGGAAGCTCTCGCCGAGCAGCAGGTAGGACAGCACCAGGGCCGAGGCCGGCATCACGCCCATGAAGGCGGCGGCGACCGTGCCTTCGGCCTTGGCGATGCCGGCGTACCAGAGCCAGCTGCCGAGCGCCAGCGTGCCCACGCCGTACCAGGCGACGGCCGCCCAGGCGCCCCAGCCGACCGCGGAAAGGTCGACCTGGGGCCACTGCCAGAGCGCGAAGGGCAGGAAGGCCGGCACCGCGAGGGCGGCCGCCAGGAAGGCGACCAGCACCGGGTCGACGCGCTCCGAGACCTGCTTGCCGAGCAGGGTGTAGGCGACCTCGCAGCAGACCGCGGCGAAGACGAGCAGCGAGCCGAGCAGCAGGGTCTCGTCCTCGCCGGGGCCGCCCTCGCCGCCCGAGCCGTCGGTGCGGCCAAGGTGCAGCAGCAGGACGCCGCCGACGGCGAGGGCGATGGCGGTCAGCTTGAGCCAGGTCGCGCGGTCGCCGAGCAGCAGGATCGACACGGCCGCGGTGACCGCCGGCGCCGTGCTCATGACGATGGCGCCGGCGACGCCGCTGACCATAGCCATGCCGTAGAGCATCAGCGCCGAGAAGCCGAACATGCCGAACAGCGAGATCAGGGCGATCAGCAGCCAGTCCCGGCGGCTGACGTCGCGGATCTGGTGGCGATGCCTCAGCGCGAAGGGCGCCAGCGCGAGCGCGCCCAGGGCGACGCGCAGGCCCGAGCCGACGAAGACCGGCAAGGCGCCGGTGACGATCTTGCTGACCGGCGTGGCGGAGCCGAAGGTCGCCATGCCCAGGAACAGCTGGGCGTAGACCGTCAGGCCCCGGCCGCTTCCCTGATCGCGTGCCTGCTTCTGCGACATGGCAGCCCAACGCGCGCCGCCCGCCCCGAAGTTCCAGGGCGGCGATCGGGGTGGGCTCCGGCGCCCCTACTCGGCGGCCGCGGCGTGGTTCGAGTCGAGGTAGGGCACCGAGAAGCGCTCCGCCTCGAGCGCGGCGAGCCGCCGTTCGTCCTCGACCATGTAGTCGCGGGTCAGCGGCAGGGCGTCGAGCCGCCGGGTCACCTGGAGCTGGAAGACCATCAGGCCCTGGTGCCGGAAGCCGAGCTCGCAGCCGAGCAGGTAGAGCTCCCACATCCGGCAGAAGCGCTCGTCGTAGAGCTCGGCGATCGCCTGGCGGTTGGCCAGGAAGCGCTCGTGCCAGTGGCGCAGGGTCTCGGCGTAGTGCAGGCGCAGGATCTCGATGTCCGCGGTGATCAGCCCCGACTTCTCGACCGACGTCATGACCTCGGAGAGCGCCGGCACGTCGGCGCCGGGGAAGATGTACTTGCGGATGAAGGGGTTGACCGACGCGGGCTCGTCGAAGCGGCCGATCGAGTGGATCACCGCGACGCCGTCCTCGGCGAGCAGGTCGCGCAGCTTGCTGAAGAACTCGTCGTAGTTGGCCTTGCCGACATGCTCGAACATGCCGACCGAGACGATGCGGTCGAAGGGGCCGCTCTTCTGGCGGTAGTCGATCAGCTCGAACCGGCAGCTGTCGGTCAGCCCGGCCTCGGCGGCGCGCGCCTGGGACAGCTTGTGCTGCTCGACCGAGAGCGTCACGCCGGTGACGTCGCTGTCGGCGACCTGGGCGAGGTAGAGCGCCATGCCGCCCCAGCCGGAGCCGATGTCGAGCGCACGCAGGCCCGGCAGGTCGAACTTCAGCTTCGCGGCGAGATGCCGCTTCTTGGCGAGCTGGGCGCTCTCGAGATCCGCGTCGGGCGTCGTGAAGTAGGCGCAGGAGTACTGCCGGTCGAGGTCGAGGAACAGGTCGTAGAGCCGCCCCGACAGGTCGTAGTGATGGGCGACGTTCTTCTGGGCCTTGCCGATCGGATTGTATTGCTTGACCCGGCGCCCCTGGCGCAGGGCCCAGGTTCCGAGCCTCACCGTCCAATGATCCTCGAGCGAATCGTAGTTCAGGGCGGCGATCTGCAGCAGGCCGCGCAGATCGCCTTCCTCAAGGGTCAGCAGCCCGTCCATGTAGGCTTCGCAGATTCGCACCGGCGGATTGACGGCCAGCTTCCATTCCAGCTCTGCCCGGTGCAGCCTGATCACGACTCGGGGCTCGTCGCCGTTGCCGTAGTCGCGGCGACGTCCGCGGGCGTCGATCACGCCGAGCGAACCGACCCTGACCATGTGGGCAAAGAGGGAATGCAGCAGCATCACAGGATCCTCCGACTTGGCGTCGGCCTGCGGTGCCGCGATCGATTCGGCCCGGGGCCGCACTGACTTGCTTCCTCTGGAACGCTTCCAATCTTTCTACGACGGGGCGAGTGTTTCAAGGGATAAGTCCCCTAAGCTCCGGCGATCACAGGATTATTGCCGTGCCGTCGCTGCTGCGCCGCCGTTCGCGCCGCCAGCCTTCCGAGGAACCTTGACGAGGGAACTCCCCCATGAGCGCACCCAAGACCCTGCTGGCCATGGCCGGCGCCGATCCGAATCCCCACGCCTGGAGCAGTAGTGTCCTGCTGCTCATCGACATGCAGAACGAGTACCGGCATGGAAAATTGCCCCTGCCCGGGGTCGAGCCGGCCCTGGCCGAGGCGGCGCGGCTGCTCGAGCGGGCCCGCCGGCAGCAGACGCCGGTCGTCCACGTCCAGCACGAGGGCCGGGCGGGCGGCGCCTTCGATCCCGATAGCGAGGCTTTCGCCCTGGCCGACCCGGTCGCCGCCGGCGCCGAGGAGCGCCGGATCGTCAAGCGGCTGCCGAACGCCTTCGCCGGCACCGGCCTCGCGGACCTGCTCGAGGGGCTCGGGCGCAAGAACCTCATCGTCGGCGGCTTCATGACCCACATGTGCGTGTCCTCGACCGTGCGCGCCGCGCTCGACCTCGGCTACGGCTCGACCGTCGTCGCCGGCGCCTGCGCGACCCGCGACCTGCCGGACGGCAGCGGCGGCGTCGTCTCCGCCGCGGAGCTGCAGCGCGCCGAGCTGGCGGCCCTGGCCGACCGTTTCGCCGTCGTCGTCCCCGGGGCCGCTGAGACGGCCGAGCGCTGAGTCGGCCGAGCGCTGAGACGGCCTCGGGCTTTCATCGCCGGGTGTGCCGGCATATATGTCAGGCCAACCTGGGAACCACACGACGGGAGGAATGCGGCAATGAGCGTGCAGGCTATGGTCGCGGAGAGCGGCGCACCGAATCTCAAGGACCCGAAGCTGTTCCGGCAGCAGTGCTATATCGACGGCCAGTGGCTCGACGCCGACGCCGGTGCCACGCTCGAGGTGACCAACCCGGCCACGGGCGAGGTGCTGGGCAGCGTGCCGAAGATGGGCAAGGATGAGACGCGCCGGGCGATCGAGGCCGCCAACGCCGCCTGGCCGGGCTGGCGCGAGCTGACGGGCAAGGAGCGCTCGAACCTCCTGCGCAAGTGGTTCGACCTGATCTTGGCGAATCAGGACGACCTCGGGCTACTGATGACCCTCGAGCAGGGCAAGCCCCTGGCCGAAGCCAAGGGCGAGGTCGCCTACGGTGCCTCCTTCATCGAGTGGTTCGCCGAGGAGGCCAAGCGCCTCTACGGCGACGTCATCCCTGGCCATCAGCGCGACAAGCGCATCGTCGTGCTGAAGCAGCCGGTCGGCGTGGTCGGCGCGATCACGCCCTGGAACTTCCCCAACGCCATGATCACGCGCAAGGCCGGGCCGGCACTGGCCGCCGGCTGCACGATCGTGATCAAGCCGGCGACCGCGACGCCCTTCTCGGCCCTGGCGCTCTGCGAGCTGGCCGAGCGGGCCGGCATCCCGAAGGGCGTCATCAACGTCGTCACCGGCTCGGCCTCGGAGATCGGCGGCGAGCTGACCTCGAACCCGATCGTGCGCAAGATCTCCTTCACCGGCTCGACCGAGGTCGGGAAGATCCTGATCAAGCAGTCGGCCGAGACCGTGAAGAAGCTCTCGATGGAGCTGGGCGGCAACGCCCCCTTCCTGGTCTTCGACGACGCCGACCTGGACGCCGCGGTCGAGGGCGCCATGGCCTCCAAGTACCGCAACGCCGGCCAGACCTGCGTCTGCGCCAACCGGATCCTGGTCCAGGACGGCGTCTACGAGGCCTTCGCCGAAAAGCTCGCCGCGAAGGTCCGGGAGCTCAAGGTCGGCAACGGCGTCGAGGAGGGTGTCGCCCAGGGACCCCTGATCGACATGGCGGCGGTCGAGAAGGTCGAGGAGCACATCGCCGACGCCGTCGCCAAGGGCGCCAAGGTCGTGGTCGGCGGCAAGCGCCACGCCCTCGGTGGCAGCTTCTTCGAGCCGACCGTGCTGACCGGCGTCACCACCGAGATGAAGGTCACCCGCGAGGAGACCTTCGGGCCGGTCGCGCCGCTGTTCCGCTTCTCCGACGACGCCGAGGGCATCGCCATGGCCAACGACACCGAGTTCGGCTTGGCGAGCTACTTCTTCGCCCGCGACATGGGCCGGGTCTGGCGCGTCTCGGAGGGCCTGGAGAGCGGCATCGTCGGCATCAACACCGGCATCATCTCGACCGAGGTCGCACCCTTCGGCGGCGTCAAGGAGTCGGGCCTGGGCCGCGAGGGCTCCAAGTACGGCATCGAGGACTTCGTCGAGATCAAGTACCTTTGCATGGGCGGCGTGTGACGCCCGGCGAAGGGGTCGTGGAATGAGCGGGACGAACCGCCGGATCGTCCTGGCCGAGCGGCCGGGGCCCGGCGGCGTCACGGAGGACTGCTTCCGGCTCGAGGTCGGCGACACGCCGCGCCCCGCGCCGGGGCAGCTGCTGATCCGCAACCTCTACCTGTCCTGCGAGCCGGCGCAGCGCGGCTGGATCGCGGCGGCCGCAAACTACGCGGAGCCGGTGCCGATCGGCGGCGTGATGCGCAGCTTCGCGCTCGGTCAGGTCGTCGAGAGCGACGATTCCCACTGGCCGGCCGGCAGCCTCGTCTACGGGCGCTTCGGCTGGCAGGACTGGCACCTCAGCGACGGCAGCGACATCGACCGCCGCTGCCACGCCCACGACGGGCCGCTGGAGATCAACCTGCACCTGCTCGGCCTGACCGGCCTGACCGCCTACCTGGCGCTGACCGAGATCGGCCGGCCCCGGGCCGGCGAGACGGTGGCGGTCTCGACGGCCGCCGGCGCGGTCGGCTCGGTCGCCGGGCAGGTCGCCAAGATCCTCGGCTGCCGCACCGTCGGCTTCACCGGCAGCACCGAGAAGGTCAGGGCCTGCCTCGACGAGTTCGGCTACGACGCAGCCATCGACTACCGCCGGGCCGGCGACCTGGAGGCCGCGCTGAAGGCGGCGGCGCCGGAGGGCATCGACGTCTACTACGACAACACCGCGGGACCGGTCTCCGACGCCGTCATGACCCAGCTTCGCACCGGCGCGCGCATCGCCCAGGTCGGCACCATGGCGATCCCCTCGCACCCGGTGCCCGAGGGGCCGCGCCCGAATCGGGCGATCCTGGTCGCGCGGGCCACCCTGACCGGCTTCCTCGCCTTCGACTGGCGGCACAAGTTCGACGAGGCGGCCCACCAGCTGGCGATCTGGCACAAGGAGGGCCGAATCCGGACCCGGCACGACGTCGCCGAGGGCATCGAGCGGGCGCCGGCCCACCTCGTCCGCCTGCTGCGCGGCGAGAACGATGGCAAGGCCCTGGTGCACCTCACCGATCCGATGTAGCAGGATGACCGACGTCCTCCAGACATTGTAGGCGGCCGGCTAGGCGTCTACCATATCTGGGAAACTCCGGAGGTTGGTCCCCATGAGCCCGAACGTTCCCGCCGATACCGGCGAGGTGCGCGACGTCCGTCTGATCGAGGCGCTGAGCGAGCGCTATCTCGCGTACGCGCTCTCGACCATCATGAGCCGCTCGCTGCCCGACGTGCGCGACGGCCTGAAGCCCGTGCACCGGCGGCTGCTGTTCGCCATGCGCCAGCTGCGCCTCGACCCCGAGGGCGGCTTCAAGAAGTCGGCCCGGGTCGTCGGCGACGTCATCGGCAAGTTCCATCCGCACGGCGACCAGTCGATCTACGACGCGCTGGTGCGTCTCGCGCAGGAGTTCTCGCTGCGCTTCCCGCTGATCGACGGCCAGGGCAACTTCGGCAACGTCGACGGCGATAACGCCGCGGCCATGCGCTACACCGAGGCGCGCATGACCGCCGTGGCGGCGCGCCTGCTCGAGGGCATCGACGAGGACACCGTCGACTTCCGGCCGACCTACGACGGCGAGGCCGAGGAGCCGGTCGTGCTGCCGGGGAACTTTCCCAACCTGCTGGCCAACGGCTCCCAGGGCATCGCGGTCGGCATGGCGACGGCGATCCCGCCCCACAACGTCGCCGAGCTGGCCGACGCCCTGGTCCACCTGCTGCGCCACCCCAACGCCACCGTCGAGAAGCTGGTCGAGCTGGTCCCGGGCCCCGATTTCCCGACCGGCGGCCTGCTGGTCGAGAGCCGCCAGAACATCGTCGAGGCCTACCGCACCGGCAAGGGCACCTTCCGCCTGCGCGCCCAGTGGCAGGTCGAGACGATCAAGGGCGGCGGCTACCGCATCGTCGTCACCGAGGTGCCCTACCAGGTCGCCAAGGCGCGGCTGATCGAGAAGATCGCCGAGCTGCTCAACGCCCGCAAGCTGGCCCTGCTCGGCGACATCCGCGACGAGTCGGCGGCCGACATCCGCCTGGTGCTGGAACCCAAGAGCCGCAACGTCGAGGCCGCGGTGCTGATGGAATCGCTGTTCCGCCAGACCGACCTCGAGGTGCGCATCCCGCTCAACCTCAACGTCCTGGCAGCCGACAACACGCCGCAGGTCATGGACCTGCGCCAGGCGCTCTTCGCCTTCCTCGAGCACCGTCACGAGGTGCTGGTACGGCGCACGACCCACCGCCTCGGCAAGATCGCGCAGCGGCTCGAGGTGCTCGGCGGCTACATCATCGCCTTCCTCAACCTCGACGAGGTGATCCGCATCATCCGCGAGGAGGACGAGCCGAAGGCCGAGCTGATCCGGACCTTCGAGCTGACCGACAATCAGGCCGAGGCGATCCTCAACATGCGCCTGCGCTCCCTGCGCAAGCTCGAGGAGATGGAGCTGCGGCGCGAGCACGAAACGCTGACCGGGGAGCAGGCCGACCTGACCGACCTGCTGGGCGACGAGGAGCGGCGGCGGCGCACCCTGGTCGAGGAGATGCAGAAGCTCAAGAAGGACTTCGGCCCGAACACGCCGCTCGGCCGGCGCCGCACCGAGCTCGGCGACGTGCCGAGCGACGTCGTCGTGCCGCTGGAGGCCGTCGTCGAGCGCGAGCCGATCACCGTCCTGCTGTCGGCCAAGGGCTGGATCCGGGCGCTGCGCGGCCATGTCGACGACGTCTCGGAGGCCAAGCACAAGGAAGGCGACAAGGGCCGCTTCGCGATCAAGGCGCAGACCACGGACAAGCTGCTGATCTTCGCGACCAACGGCCGCTTCTACACCCTGGGCTGCGACAAGCTGCCCGGCGGCCGGGGCTTCGGCGAGCCGGTGCGCCTCTCGATCGACCTGCCGAACGACCAGGACATCGTCGAGCTCAGGATCCACGGCGCCGAGGAGCGCGCGGGCGAGCAGCGCCTGCTGGTCGCCGCCTCCGACGGCCGCGGCTTCGTCGTGCCGCAGGCCGAGGTCCTGGCCCAGACCCGCAACGGCAAGCAGGTGCTGAACCTGGCGCCCGGGACGGAGGCGGCGATCTGCCGCCCGATCGGCGAGGGCGACGACCAGGTCGCGGTGATCGGCGACAACCGCAAGCTGCTGGTCTTCCCGCTCGAGCAGCTGCCGGAGATGACACGCGGCCGCGGCAACGTGCTGCAGAAGTACCGCGACGGCGGATTGGCCGACGCCAAGACCTTCCGGCTGGCCGACGGCCTGACCTGGGCCGCCGGCCCGGGTCGCGTGCGCACCGAGACGGCGCTTGCCGACTGGCGCGGCAACCGCGCCCAGGCCGGCCGCCTGGCGATGCGCGGCTTCGCCGCCTCGGGCCGCTTCGACTGAGCGGCAGGGTCGCCAGTCTTCGCGGGCGCGCTCCTACTGGCCGAACACCACCTCGGGGAACCAGGTCGCGATCTGCGGGAAGACCGCCAGGATGAAGAGCGCGGCGATCTGGATGATCACGAAGGGAATCACGCCCTTGTAGATCTGCATCGTGCGGATCTCGGGGGGCGCGACGCCGCGCAGGTAGAAGAGCGCGAAGCCGAAGGGCGGCGTCAGGAAGGAGGTCTGCAGGTTCATCGCGATCAGCACGCCGAGCCAGACCGGGTCGACGCCCAGGCGGAACAGCGCCGGCGCGATCAGCGGCACGACGACGAAGGTGATCTCGATGAAGTCGAGGAAGAAGCCCAGGAAGAACATCACCACCATGACCACGGCGATGGCGCCCCAGGCGCCGCCCGGCACGTTGGTCAGGAAGTCGTGGACCAGCTCCTCGCCGCCGAGGCCGCGGAACACCAGGCTGAACAGCGCGGCGCCGATCAGGATCACGAAGACCATCGCCGAGACGTTCGCGGTGCCGACGACCACGGCCTTCAGCACGCCGACCCGCCAGACCCGCCACAGGCTGATCAGGACGCCGTAGGTGACGCCGAGACAAAGCAAGGCGGCGATCAGGATCGCGATCATGTCGCCGGTCGGGATCATCTCGCGGGTGACGCGCAGGTCGACGAAGGCGGTCAGCACCAGGACGCCGACGAGGCACAGGCCGGCGGCATAGATCGACCAGCCGTGGCGCTCGTCGAGGCGCAGGCCGGCGAGCATGATCGACCCGACCGCGCCGACGCCCGCTGCCTCGGTCGGACTGGCGATGCCGGCCAGGATCGACCCCAGCACGGCGACGATCAGCACCACCGGCGGCAGCAGCGCGTGGAGCACCTGGGCCAGGATCTGGGTCGAGGACTTGCCCTCGCGGGTCACGTCGGGCGGCAGCGCCGGCGAACTCTCCGGCCGTATGTAGGCGATGAGCAGCTGGTAGAGGATGTAGAGGCCGACCAGCATGACCCCCGGCAGCAGGGCGCCGGCGAAGAGGTCGCCGACCGAGACGGTGCGCGGCGAGAAGTTGCCCATCGACAGCTGGGCCTGCTGGAAGGAGTTCGAGATGACGTCGCCAAGCAGCACCAGGACGATCGAGGGCGGGATGATCTGGCCCAGGGTACCGGCCGCGCAGATCGCGCCGCAGGCCAGCTTCGGGTCGTAGCCGTGGCGCAGCATGGTCGGCAGCGACAGCAGGCCCATGGTGACCACGGTGGCGCCGACGATGCCGGTCGAGGCGGCGAGCAGCATGCCGACGATCGAGACGGAGATGCCGAGGCCGCCGCGCAGCGTACCGAACAGGCGGCCCATGTTCTCGAGCAGCTCCTCGGCCACCTTCGAGCGCTCCAGCATGACGCCCATGAAGACGAACAGCGGCACCGCGATCAGCACCTCGTTGGTCATGGTGCCGAAGATCCGTTGCGGCATGGCGCTGAAGAACGAGGGGTCGAAATCGCCGAACAGCCAGCCCAGGGCACCGAAGGCCAGCGCCACCCCGGCCAGCGAGAAGGCGACGGGGAAACCGAGCAGCAGCACGACGCAGGCCACCGCAAACATCAGGAGGTCGAGGCCGCCGTGCTCCATCAGTGGGCCCCTCCGGCCGCCGGTCCCGCGTCCTCGCGCAACCCGGCCAGCACCAGGATCGAGCGCAAGGCCAGGGCGATGCCCTGCAGCACGACCAGGACGACGAAGACCAGCATGGCTGTCTTTAACAGGAAGATCCCGGGAATGCCGCTGGTCTCGCGCGAGCCCTCGAAGACCTGCCAGGCGCTGATCACGTAGGGCAGGCTGTAGGCCCAGATCAGCAGGCAGACCGGGATCAGCATGACGCAGACGCCGAACAGGTCGACCAGCGCCTTACGGCGCGGCGGCGCCTCCCGGTAGAAGATGTCGACACGGACGTGGCCGCCCTGCATCAGGGTGAATCCGGCGACGACCATGAACAGGATGCCGTGGGCGTAGATCAGCGACTCCTGGATCATGATCGAGCTGACGCCGAAGACGTAGCGCATCAGCACCAGGGCGAACTGTACCAGCACCATGAAGAGCGCCAGCCAGGCGACGCCGAGGCCGACCCGCCTGTTGATCCAGTCGATCGCCCGCGCCGTGCCCTCCAGGCCGAGCGCGAAGGGGATGACGAGCAGGCCTGCGGCCAGCGACAGCCAGCCGCCGATCCTGATCAGCCCGAGCAGCGGCAGGGCGAACCAGAGGTGGGCGGCCAGGAAGGCGAGGAGCGCGAGCAGACCCGCGCCCGCCGCCGCGCCGCGCGCCGCCTGGGGGCGCCCGAGCAGGGCGAAGGCGGGCGCCGCCAGCGCGGCCAGCAGCAGCAGCACCACCAGCAGCGGATAGACGTAGAAGAGGTAGTGGGTCCAGAAGGCCTGGCGCGCCGTCTCGGCCTGGGCCAGCTCGGCCTTGCGGGTCTCGATCGCCTCGAGGGCCCGGTCCGCCGAGCGCGCGTAGCGCTCGGCGTCGCGCTTGGCGCGTGCGTCGTCGGGCGCCGCCTCCAGGGCGGCCTGGGCCTCGGCGGCCTGGCGGCGCGCCTGCTCGGCGCGGTCTTCCGCCTCGACGATCGCCTGGCGACGCCGTTCCAGGTCGGCCTCGACCCGGGCGACGGCGGCCTCCCGGCTCGCCTCGACCGCGGAGAAGCTCAGGGCCAGGACGCCGAAGCCGCTGTAGGTCTCGGGCTCGGCCTCGCCCCGCTGCCAACTGGTCCAGGGCAGGAAGAAGCAGACCAGCAGGACGACAGCCAGCGCCGTCGCGATGCCGCCGCGCCGGTCGCCCCTGCCGGCCTCGATCTCACTCGCCATTCGATACACAAGGGGCGGCTGTCAGGCCCGCCCGCTCCCTTCTCGCACCTTCGCGAGCGGCGGGGCCGCTCGCTCTCGACCTAGATCGTCCGCCCCTCGGCGGCTTTGGGTCCTGCCGAAACGACGATCGGCCCGCGAGGCGCTTGCGTCCTGCGGGCCGATCGCATGGTCGGCAAGGGCCGTCGATCAGCCCAGTACCATCGCGCGCTTGTTGGCCATGCTCTGGAGGGAGATCTCGGTCCATTCCATGGCCTTGGTCCGATAGTCGTAGAAGGAGTTGTAGATGCGGTCGACCAGGTCGCTCTCGGCCGCCATGTCCACGAGCACCTGCTCCGACGCCTCGCCGAGGGCCATCAGGAGCTCGTCGGAGTAGGAGCGCACCTGCACGCCGTGCTCGTTGACGAGCTGCTCGAGGGCATCGCCGTTGCGCGCGTTGAACTCCGCCGTGGTCAGGTTGTTCTCAGCCATGCAGCAGGCGGCGACCAGCGTCCGGTCCGCTTCGCTGAAGGAGTCCCAGACGCCCTTGTTGAAGGTCGCCTCGAGCATCGGCCCCGGCTCCTGGAAGCCCGGCCAGTAGTAGAACTTGGCGACCCGGTGGAAGCCGAAGGCGAGGTCGTTCCAGGGGCCGACCCACTCGGCGGCGTCGATGGTCCCCGACTGCAGGGCCGGGAAGATCTCGCCGCCCGGCAGGTTCACGACGGCCGCGCCGAGCTGGCGGAAGGTCTCGCCGCCCGCGCCGGGTGCGCGGAACTTGAGGCCCTTGAGGTCCTCGACGGTGTTGATCTCGTTGCGGAACCAGCCGCCGGCCTGGACGCCGGTATTGCCGGCCGGCAGGCTCTTGAGGTTGAACTCGGCCCCGAGCTCGTCCCACAGCTCCTGGCCGCCGCCGAAGGCCACCCAGGCGTCCATCTCGGGCTGCAGCAGGCCCATCGGCACGGCGCAGAAGAAGGTGAACCCCTTGGACTTGCCCTGCCAGTAGTAGGGCGCGGAGTGCATCAGGTCCGCGGTGCCGCTCGAGACCGCATCGAAGGACTCGAAGGGCGGCACCAGCTCGCCGGCCGAGAAGACCTTGACCGAGATCCGGCCCTCGGTCGTCGCCGTGATGCGATCGGCGAGGCGCTGGGCGCCGGTGCCCAGGCCCGGAAAGTTCTTCGGCCAGGTGGTGACCATCTTGAGCTCCCGCGTGCCCTGCGAGATCGCGGGCTTCGGGAACGTGCTGGCCGCCGCTGCGGCGACGCCGGCGGTTGCGGCGCCGGTCAGGAATGCGCGACGTTTCATCGTGTGGACCTCCCCATTTTTTCTGTCTCCCGGTGACGGAACCGCCGGTCCGACGAGAAGGCCAGCGGCAAGGCCGCGAAGATAGTGGCCTTCGCTGGGCACCGCAACGATTCCGCCAGGAGGTCGCCCGACCTGTCGCTGCCAGTGGCCGGCGATCAGCCCCTCGAGCGGCTGGAAGCGGGCCTTGTAGGCCATCTTCGGACTCTCGGCGATCCAGTAGCCCAGGTAGACGTAGGGTAGGCGCCGTCGCCGGGTCTCCTCGATCAGGGCGATGACGCAGTACTTGCCCAGGCTGCGCTGCTCCGTCTCGGGATCGAAGAAGCTGTAGACGGCGCTGGCGCCGTCCTCCAGCCAATCGACCAGGCAGGCCGCGAGCAGCCGGCCGCCGGCGTCGCGCAGCTCGAGCACGCTGCTGGCCAGGCTGGTATCCTCGACCATGGCGCGGTAGTCGGCGAAGGTCATGCCGGCCATCTCGCCGTCGGCATGGCGGGCGCCGAGGTAGCGGGCGAAGAGAGCGAACTGCTCGGCCGTCGCCGAGGGCGGCCGCAGATGCGCGGCAAGGTCCTCGTTGCGCCGGACGATGCGACGCAGCGTCCCGCTCGGCGCGAAGGCGAGCGCCTGGACGCGGACCGGGACGCAGGCCTCGCAGCCGCCGCAGGCCGGCCGGTAGGCGAAGTGATGGCTGCGCCGGAAGCCGGCGCGCGACAGCCGGCTGTAAAGGCGCCCGGCGTTGCGCCCGTAGACCTCGGTGACCAGCTTGCGCTCCCAGCGCCCGGGCAGGTAGGGGCAGGGCGTGTCGGGCAGCACATGGAAGATCTGGTGTGGCCGCGGCAGGGCCTGGACGTGCAGCGCCTGGCCGTCGAGCAGGTCGCCGTCGAGCGGGGCGCGGCCGCGCGACAGCGCACGCCGCGGGCCCGGCGGGGCAACGACCTTGTCGGCGGGTCCTTCGTTCGGCATCGGCGCCTGGCGCCCCTTCGCGCTCGCTCGGGCGGACCGGATCAACGGCACGCGCCCCGAGATCATCCCTGGCGCTGCGGGGCCGTCGCGGCTGGAGGCTCTGCGACCTGATAGCCGAAGAAGTCCCGGTCGATCAGCGCGCCGACCTCGAGCAACTGCAGCTGGATCCAGTCGAGGAACTCGTGCAGCCCCTGGGCGAGAACCCGCTCCACCGGCTCATTGTCGAGCACGGCGCGCACTTCGTCCAGCCGTTCCAGGGCCGCGCCGCCGCCTTTCAGGCCGTAGCGCGAGCGCAGCGCCGTCAGGCGGTGATTGACCTCGTCTGCGCAGGCCGAGACGGACCTCGGGAAGCGCAGGTTGAACAGCAGGAAGTCGGCGACCCGGCGCACCGTCATGCCGCTCGGATGGATGCGCCGGAAGGCATGGTAGCCGGCGGCAGAGCGCAGTACCGCGTTCCATTGGCTGAGGTCGAGCGGCGAGCCGACGTCGGCGATGCTGGGCAGCAGCGTGTGGTACTTGACGTCGAGCAGGCGCGTCGTCTGGTCTGCCCGCTCGAGGGCTTGGCCGATCTCGTAGAAGTACCAGCCTTCGTCCCGGTAGAAGGTGCCCTCGGTGATCCCGGTGTGGGTCTGGCAGCTCTCCTTGATCCAGGCCAGCGAGCGCGCCACGCGCTCCTCGGCGACGTCCTCGGGACGCAGGGCCCGCATCCGGTTGAAGAAGGTGTTCAGGTGGACCCACATCTCGGTCGAGATCAGCGGCCGCAGCGTGCGCGCGTTCTCGCGGGCGGCCCTGACCGAGGAGAGGATCGAGCCAGGGTGGCTGTCGTCCAGCAGGTAGAAGGACAGGACCGCCTCGGCCGTGGCTTCCGGGTGGCGCTCCTTGAAGGCCTCCTCGTCGGAGTAGAGCGCGATGATCGAGGCCCAGTTCTGGGCGCCCTGGCTGTCCCGGCTGAAGGTCTCGTTGACGTCCAGGACGCGGGCCATGTTCTCGGCCCGCTCGACGTAGCGAGCCAGCCAGTAGATCGCCTCGGCATAGCGTGACAGCAGGCTGGTCATCGGTTCAGCTCTCCAGCACCCATGTGTCCTTGGACCCGCCGCCCTGGCTCGAGTTGACGATCAGCGAGCCGCGCCGCAGCGCGACGCGCGTCAGGCCGCCCGGCAGCACCCAGGTCGAGCGGCCGGTGACCGCGAAGGGGCGCAGGTCGACGTGGCGCGGCTCGACGCCCCGGTCGGTCAGGGTCGGGCAGACCGACAGCCGGATCATCGGCTGGCTGATGTAGTTGGCCGGATCGGCGAGCAATTGGGCGCGGCAGAGCGCGAGCTCCTCGGCGCTGGCGTGCGGGCCGACGGTGATGCCGTAGCCGCCGGCCTCGCCGACCGGCTTGACGACCAGCTCGTCGAGGTGATCGAGGGTGTAGGCAAGGCCCTCGGCCTCGCGGCAGATGTGGGTCTCGACGTTGCGCAGAATCGGCTCCTCGCTGAGATAGAAGTCGATCAGCCGCGGCAGGTAGGCGTAGACCGCCTTGTCGTCGGCGACGCCGGTGCCGACGGCGTTCGCCAGCCCGACGTTGCCTTTCGCGTAAGCGCGCATCAGGCCCGTGGTGCCGAGCCTGGATTCCGGGTTGAAGACCTCGGGGTCCAGGAAGTCGTCGTTGATGCGCCGGTAGATCACGTCGACGCGCTTCAGCCCGTCGATCGTCTGCATGAAAACGCGGTCGCGGGAATCGACGATCAGGTCGCGCCCCTCGACCAGCGGCACGCCCATCTCGCGGGCGATGAAGATGTGCTCGAAATAGGCCGAGTTGTAGGTCCCGGGCGACAGCAGCACGACCTGCGGCTCCGGCACCTCCGGCGGCGCGAGCTCGATCAGCGCGTCGTGCAGCTTCTCGCCGTAGTTCGAGACGGGCTTGATGCCGACGCCGGCCATCAGGTCGGGGAAGGCGCGCTGCATCAGGTGGCGGTTCTCGACCACGTAGGACACGCCGGAGGGCGTGCGGGCGTTGTCCTCCAGCACCTGGAACCCGCCTTCGCCGTCGCGCACCAGGTCCGTGCCGTTGATGTGCACGTAGGTGCCGCAGGGCACGGCCAGGCCCTCCATCTCCTTGCGGTAGTTGGCGTTGCCCAGCACCAGCTCGGCCGGGACGATGCCCTCCTTGATGCACTTCTGCTCGTGGTAGAGGTCCCACAGGAAGGCGTTGAGCGCCGCGACGCGCTGCTTGACGCCCCGCTCGATGACGTCCCAGTCGGCGGCGGTCAGGATGCGCGGAATCACGTCGAAGGGCAGGATCCGGTCGATCGCGTCCTTCTGGCTGTAGACGGTGAAGGTGATGCCGAAGTTGTAGAGTTCGCGCTCGGCGTCGGCGGCACGCTGGCGTAGCCGCTCCAGGTCCATCGAGCCTAGGCGCTTGCGGACCTTCGACCCCGGCGCGGTCCGTTCGCTGGCGGCGAGCAGCTCGCAGAAGAAACCGCCGGAATCGTAGCTGGCGAAGAGATCGGCGTCGGCGGATCCGTCCATTCTCGCTCCTCTTGTGCAGCCTCCGGTGCTGCGTCGCGCTGGGCCAGACAGCATAAGGCAAGGCCCGGCCAACGCAAAACCGGCCGGCCCGAGGCCGAGGATCGAACGGCTAGCGGAGGGTCTTGCTGGCGAAGTGCGCGCTGCGCACGACGAGCATGCCGGACAGGAAGTCGTGCAGCGTCCGGCCGCGGTCGTTGAGCAGGGCGACGACCAGGACCAGGCCGGCCGTCGCCGGCACGCTGACCAGGAACAGGGCGGTCCGCACCGCCGCCTGGAACAGGGTCGGCCGGCCGCCGTCGGGGGCTCGGCACTCCAGGTCGAACAGCGCCATGCCGGGACTGGCTCCCCAATAGGCCAGGAACAGCGAATGATAGGCGAGCGGCAGCAGCGCGATCGCCACGAAGCCCACGGGCAGCAAAAGCCCGAAGGAGAGCAGCCCGAAGACGAAGACGACCAAGTAGGCCGCGACCGTCAGCAGGCCGAGGATCGCGAGATCGACGAGATAGGCGAAGACCCGGCGCGAGACGATGCCCTCGTAGAGCAGCCGGTCGTCGAACAGGAAGGAGACGAAGCCGCGGCCGAGATGCGGCAGCCTGAGGTCGGCCAGCAGGTCGTCGGTGCCGGCGCGCGGGCCGCCGTGCGGGCCGGCACGCGGGTTGTCGCGTGGTTGGTCGTGGAATGCCATGACCCGAAAATGGGGGTCGATCGGCCTGGCTGCAAGCGCCTAGCGCCGCGCGAGGTCGGTGCCGGCTGCGCCGGGCGCGACCGCTTCGCTGCGCGCCGGCAAGGGGGTTTCGCCGGCGGCCGGCCGGGCCGGCGCGTCGATCGACGGGAGGGCGAAAGGCAGGCCACCCGGACGGGCCTCTCCGGCCGCCGCCGGAGCGGCGCGCGCCGCTGAGGAGGCCGCCGCGTCCGAGGCCGCCGCGTCAGAGGCCGCCGGGTCCGAGGCCGCCGGGGCCGAGGTTGCCGGGTCGGGCGCCGCCGCGCGCGCCGCCCCGGCGCCCGCCGGCTGGTTCAGCAGGATGATCGAGATCCGGCGGTTCTGCGGGGCGGTGGGGTTGTCCGACACCAGAGGATCGGTCTCGGCCTTGCCGACGACGTCGGCGACGCGGCCCGGTGCCAGCCCGGCCTCGACCAGGGCGCGGCGGCTGGCCAGGGCGCGGTCGCTCGACAGCTCCCAGTTGGTATAGCCGCCGTCGCCGCGATAGGGCACTGCGTCGGTATGGCCCTTGATGGCGATGCGGTTCGGCAGTTTCGCCAGAGTCTGGCTGATCATCGAGAAGAGCCTGCGGGTCGTCTCGGCGGGCACGGCGCTGCCACGCTCGAACATCGAGGTGCCCTCCTGGTCGACGATCTGCAGGCGCATGCCCTCGGTGGTCCGGTCGACCAGCAGATTGTCCGCGAGACCGGCCAGCTCCGGCACCGACTGGATCGCCGCGCGCAGTTGCTCGACCGCCTCCTCGAACTCGGCTTCGGCCTGCCGCTCGGCGAGCCGGGCGAGCTCCGCCTGCGAGACCCCGGAAATGTCGGTCTGCTCCCCGTCCGGCCCGGCCCCGGCGTCCCGGCCGTCCGTCGCACCGCGCTCCCGTTCGCCGGGCGCGAGCTCGGCCAGGAGTCCCTCGTCGTCGACCGCCCGCTCGTCGCTGTCGGCATAGTCCTCGGAGGCCGGGGTTTCCTCGCCGTCGACCGGCTCGTCGGTCATCTCGCTGGTGCGCGAATCGTCGGCGGGCAGGGTCATGGTGACGCCGAAGGGGGTGCGGTTGCTGACCATCGCGCCGTCGACCGTGATCGTCTCGCCGCCGAGCAGGCCGCCGGAGCCGCTCTGGCTGTTGCGCGAGACGCTGACCGGGGAGAAGTAGTCGGCGATGCCCTGCTTCTGCTCCTCGGAGGCGGAGGCGAGCAGCCAGAGCAGCAGGAAAAAGGCCATCATGGCCGTGACGAAATCGGCGTAGGCGACCTTCCACGCGCCGCCATGGTGGGCATGGCCGCCGTGTCCCTTGCGCCGTTTCCGGATCAGGATCGGTTGCTTGCTGTCTTCGTCTGCCATTGCCGCCGTCGCCCGGGCGATTCCAGCCGGCACAGTGGCGGCTCGCGGTTAAGAAGAGGTTAGGTGGGCCGGGCCCGGCGGCTCCGCCTCGGCGCCCTCCGGCGGGTCGTGGGTGATCAGGCCGAGAATCTCGTCGGTCGCCCCGAGCCCAGCCTCAGGCCAGGGCGCGCTCCAGGTCGGCGATCAGGTCGTCGCCGTCCTCGACGCCGACCGACAGCCGCACCAGCCCGTCGGAGATGCCGAGCGCGGCGCGCTTGTCGGCCGGGATCGAGGCGTGGGTCATGATCGCCGGGTGCTCGATCAGGCTCTCGACGCCGCCCAGCGACTCGGCGAGCGAGAACAGCTCGACCCGCTCCAGGAAGCGCCGCGACGGCTCGAGCCCGCCCTTCAGCAGGGCCGTGACGATGCCGCCGCCGGCGCGCATCTGGCGCTGCGCCAGATCGTGCTGGGGGTGGCTGGCGAGCCCGGGGTAGACGACTCGCTCGACCTTCGGGTGGCGCTCCAGCCACTCGGCGACGGCCAGGGCGTTGGCGCAGTGGCGCTCGAGCCTCAGGTGCAGGGTCTTCAGGCCGCGCAGCGCCAGGAAGGCGTCGAAGGGCCCCTGGACCGCGCCGACCGCGTTGATCAGGAAGGTCAGCTGCTCGCGCAGCTCGGCGTTCTCGCCGACGACCAGGATGCCGCCGACCATGTCGGAGTGGCCGTTGAGGAACTTGGTCGCCGAATGCATGACCAGGTCGCAGCCCAGCTCGAGCGGGCGCTGCACCCAGGGGCTGGCGAAGGTGTTGTCGGCGCAGGTCCAGACGCCGCGCCGACGGCCGATCGCGGCGACCGCCTCGAGGTCGACCAGCTTGAGCATCGGGTTGGTCGGCGTCTCGATCCAGATCAGCCTCGTCTCGGGACGGATCGCCGCCTCCAGCGCCTCGGTGTCGGCGAGGTCGACGAAGCTGAAGTCGAGGCCGGCCGAGCGCCGGCGCACCCGCTCGAACAGGCGATAGGTGCCGCCGTAGACGTCGTCCATGGCGATGACGTGGCTGCCGGTCGGCAGGGCGTCGAGCAGGGTCGCCGTGGCCGCCAGGCCGCTGGCGAAGGCGTAGCCGGCGCTGCCGCCCTCGAGGTCGGCGATGCAGGCCTCGTAGGCCTGGCGCGTCGGGTTGTGGGTGCGGCTGTACTCGAAGCCCTTGTGCACGCCGGGGCTCGACTGAACGTAGGTCGAGCTGGCGTAGATCGGCGTCATGATCGCGCCGGTCGTGGGGTCCGGCTGCTGGCCGGCATGGATCGCCCGGGTGCCGAAGCCCGGCTGGTTGCGGCGACGGCTGTCTGGCATGGGCCCTTACTTCAGCTTGCGGCGGAGGTGGTTGAGCAGGTCGATCCGCGTGATCAGGCCTTCGAAGCGGCCGTCCTCCAGCACGATCGCGACGTGGTCGCGCGCGAAGATCGGCAGCAGGTCGTGGATCGCGGCGTCGGGCGCGACGGTCTCCAGGCGCTCGACCATGGCGGTCGAGACCGGGTCGTGGAAGCGGCTCTCGTCCTCGACGACGTGGAGCAGCAGGTCCGACTCGTCGAGCAGGCCGACGACCCGGCCCTCGGCGTCGATCACCGGCAGCTGCGAGATATCGTAGAGCTTCATCCGGCCGTAGGCCGCGAGCAGCGTGTCGTCCGGCGCCGTGGTGACGGTGGCCTGCTCGCCGTGCCGGCGGGCGATCAGGTCGCGCAGGTCGCCGCGCCGCGGCCGCTCGATGAAGCCCTGATCGATCATCCAGTAGTCGTTGTACATCTTCGAGAGGTACTTGTTGCCGCTGTCGCAGACGAAGGTCACGACCCGCTTGGTCTCGCTCTGCTCGCGGCAATAGCGCAGCGCCGCGGCCAGCAGGGTGCCGGTGGAGGAGCCGGCCAGGATGCCCTCCTTGCTGAGCAGCTCGCGCGCGGTCAGCAGCGCCTCGCGATCGGGGATCGTGTAGGCCTTGCGCACCCGCTCGAGGTCGGCGATCGGCGGCACGAAGTCCTCGCCGATGCCCTCGACGACCCAGGATCCGACCTCTGTGGCCGGCGTGCCGGTCTCGATCAGCTCGGCCAGCACCGAGCCCTCGGGATCGGCCAGCACCATCTCGACCTCGGGATCGACCGAGGCGAAATAGTGCGCCAGGCCGGTGATCGTGCCGGCCGAGCCGACGCCGCAGACCACGGCGTCCAGGCGATGCTCCATCTGCTCCCAGATCTCCGGACCGGTCGTCGTCTCGTGGGCCCAGGGGTTGGCCGGGTTGCCGAACTGGTTGACGAAGAAGGCGCCTTCCTCGCCGGCGATGCGCTCGGCGATGTCCTGGTAGTACTCGGGATGGCCCTTGCCGACGTCGGAGCGGGTCAGGCGCACCTCGGCGCCCAGCGCCTTGAGATGGAAGATCTTCTCCTGCGCCATCTTGTCGGGCACGACGATGATCAGGCGGTAGCCCTTGCGCGCGGCGACCAGCGCCAGGCCGAGGCCGGTGTTGCCGGCGGTCGCCTCGACGATCGTGCCGCCGGGCTTCAGGCTGCCGTCGCGCTCCGCCGCCTCGATCATGGACTTGCCGATGCGGTCCTTGATCGAGCCGCCCGGATTCTGGTTCTCCAGCTTGAGGTAGAGCTCGCAGGGGCCGGTATCGAGCCGCGCCACGCGGACCAGCGGGGTGCGGCCGATCATCTCCAGGGCGTCGGAATAGACGGGACCGGCATCGGTCGGGCCGGCGTGGGACTCGGGGGCCATGGGTGTCCTCGGTCGCGGCTGGGGAGGAAGGGCGGATCCCATTGGAAATAGGGCGTTCGACCATCCGCGCACAAGGCGGGCGACGGATCAAGGTGCTGTGACCGTTGAACCTCTGTCACCCGCCGTACCGGAGCCTTCCCGGGGCGGCGGGTGACCGGAAGCCCGCCGGGTCTCGTCACCGCCCGGTCGGCAGCAGGGAGGAAACTGTCATGCGATCCCCGATCATTTCCGGCGTCCTGGCCGCCGTGGCCGCCCCGCCCCTCTTCTTCGCCGTCGCGCCCGCCGAGGCCGGCGACTGGCGGCGCCATCACCAGAGTCGCTCGTCCGGCATCATTCTCGGGCCCGGCGTCGTGCTGCAGCTGGGGCCGACCTACCATGCCCCCGCGCCGCGCTATCGCCACGATCGGCGGGCCCACTGGCACGACCAGCAGCGCTGGCACGCGCCGCCCCGCTACCATGGCCGTCATCGTGGCTGGGAGCGCGGTCGCCACGATGAAGATCGTTACGGGCACAGGGACAGGTCCCACAAACGCCGGCACCGGTAGGAGAAAGTTTCGATGCGCCTAAAATTCTCGACCGCCGCCTTCTCGGCCCTGCTGGCGATCGGCCTTCTGATGCTGCTGGCGCCGGCCGCAGAGGCCGGTCACTGGAAGAAGCGTCACCACCACTGGGGGCCGGGCTGGCATCACGGCAACAGCTTCCACGGCTTCCATGGCCGGCAGGGGCGGCACCGCCACAGCGGCGTCGGCGCCTCGATCGTCTTCGGCTCGCCGCGCACGGTCTATGTCGAGCGGCCGCCGCGCGTGATCTACGTCGACCCGGCGCCGCGAGTCGTGCAGTCGCCGGGCTACCTTCACCCCGGCTATGCGCCGCCCTCGCCCAGCGAGGGCCGCTACTGCCGCGAAGTCAACAAGACGGTGCTGATCGACGGGCGCATGCAGAACGCCTATGGCAAGGCCTGCTACCAGCCCGACGGCTCCTGGGAGTGGGTCGACGACTGATCCGCTTCGGCGGGCGGTCCGCACCCAGGACCGCTCGCCGCTCCCCGCTACGGCGTGCCCGGAGCGGCGACGATCTCGACGCCGTACTCGCCGGCCGCGTCCTCCAGCCAGCGCCACGCGTAGTCGGCGAAGCTGCGGCGCACCGTCACTTCGAAGGCGGGCACCTCGAAGACCGGCGCCTCGCTTCCGGCGACCTCGAGCCGGTGGATCAGTACCTCGATCTTGCTGAGCAGCGACTGGGCGCAGCTTCCGGCCGGGAAGGCGCCGGGGTCGAGGTCCAGTGGGCAGCCCTTCTGCAGGGTATCCGCGGCCCGCGGGCCGGCGAGGCGGAGCGTGCAGTACTGCTGGCCGACCTCCACCGCCGAGGCGAAGGAGTCGTTCAGCGCCTCGAGCAGCCGCCGGCGCAGCGCCGGTCCGTCGGTGCCGCCGACGATGAGCCACTCGTCGGGGCCGAGGGTCAGCACGCTGAGGCCTCCCGCCGCGGCGACGCCGCCGACCCGCGCGGGCAGGGCGACGCCGAGTGCGCGCTCGACGCCGGCGGCGAAGGCCTCCTCCTCGCGCCGGCCGCGCAGGTTGACCGCCGCCCGGTAGGGCAGCTCGCTCATGGCGACGCCCGCCGCCTGGGCGGGCGCGTCGCCCGGGCGTGCGCGGGCCGCCAGGCCGAGATGGGCGAGGGCGGAGTGGTGCTCCAGGACCTCAGGCACGCTGGCGCTCTCCTTCCTTGTCGAAGAACAGGGGCTCGACCACCCTGCAGGGCACGGCGGTGCCGTCGCCGAGCGGGCAGAGGATCGTCTCGCCGAGCCGCTCGCGGCCGCGGCGGACCAGGGCCAGCGCGATCGAGTGTCCGCAGTTCGGGCTCCAGTAGCTCGAGGTGACGTGGCCGACCATCGGCACCGGCGTCTCCCGGCGCATCCTGTCGACCAGGGCGCCGCCCTCGGGCAGCACCACCTTCGGGTCCTCGGTCAGGAGCCCGACCAGCTGCGGCCGGTCGGGCTTGAGCATGTCGGAGCGCGACAGCGAGCGCCGGCCGATGAAGTCCTTCTGCTTGGAGACGATCCAGTCCATGCCGAGATCGAGCGGCGTCACCGAGCCGTCGGTCTCCTGGCCGACGATGATGAAGCCCTTCTCGGCGCGCAGCACGTGCATGGCCTCGGTGCCATAGGGCGTGATGCCGTAGGCCTCGCCGTGGCGCACCAGGGCCTGCCAGACCGAGAGCCCCTGGCCGGCCGGCACGTTGATCTCGTAGGACAGCTCGCCGGTGAAGGAGATCCGGAAGATCCGCGCCGGCACGCCGGCGACCCTGCCTTCCTGGAAGCTCATGTGCGGGAAGGTCTCGTTCGCCAGGTCGAGGTCGCAGACCTCCGACAGCAGGCGGCGCGCGTGCGGGCCCGACAGCGTCATGGTCGCGAACTGCTCGGTGACGGAGGTCAGGAACACCCGCAGGTCCGGCCACTCGGTCTGCAGCCACTCCTCCAGGTGCGCCAGGACGGCGGCGGCGTTGCCGCTGGTCGTGGTCATCAGGAAGCGCTGCTCGCCGAGCCGGCTGGTGACGCCGTCGTCCATCACCATGCCGTCCTCCTTGAGCATCAGCCCGTAGCGGCAGCGCCCGATCCCGAGCTTGCTCCAGGCGTTGGTGTAGACGCGGTTCAGCAGCTCGGCGGCGTCCGGGCCGACGATCTCGATCTTGCCCAGGGTCGTGGCGTCGAGGATGCCGACCGTCTCGCGCGTCGCCCTGACCTCGCGCTCGACCGCCCGGTGCGGGTCCTCGCCTTCCTGCGGGTAGTACCAGGCCCGGCGCCACTGGCCGACGTCCTCGAACAGCGCGCCGGCGCGCTCGTGCCAGGAGTGCATCGGCGTGGTCCGCACGGGGTCCAGCAGGTCCTCGATGTCACGCCCGGCGAAGGCGCCGAAGGAGACCGGGGTGTAGGGCGCGCGGAAGGTCGTGACGCCGACCTCGGGCAGTGGCCGGCCCAGGTGCTCGGCGACGATGCCGATGGCGTTGACGTTGCCGAGCTTGCCCTGGTCGGTGCCCATGCCGGTCGTGGTGTAGCGCTTCACGTGCTCGATCGAGCGGTAGCCCTCGCGCAGCGCCAGCAGGAGGTCGGCGGCCGTAACGTCGTTCTGCTGATCGACGAAGTGCTTGCCGCCCTGGCCGAGCGGCTTGTCGGAGGGCACGCAGTAGAGCCGGCGCATCGGCAGGAAGTCATGGTCCTCCGCCTGGAGCCGGCTACGCGGCGCCGGCGCCTGGAAGCCCAGCGCCTCGGCCGCCGCCCGCCCGGCCGACTCGCCCCCGGACAGGCAGGAGGCGAGGCCGAAGGCGCCGGCCGCCGAGCCGGTCACCGCCTGGCCCTTCTGCATCGAGGCATCGGGCAGGAAGCAGGCGTGGGCATCGTCCCAGGCGATCGAGCCCTTGGCCTGGCAGTGCAGGTGGACGCTCGGGCTCCAGCCGGCCGCGCTGACCAGCAGGTCGCAGGGGATCTCCTCGCCGCCGCCGGCGACGCGCGTGCCGTCGGGGTCGAGGCGCGCGGCGCGCAGCTTGGCGATGCGCTTGTCGCCCTGGGTGCCGATCACCGCGTGGCCGCTCAGGATGCGCAGGCCGGCGGACTTGGCCTGCTCGCTCAGCGGGCCCTCCGCGGCCTCGCGCAGGTCGACGACCGCCGCGACCTCGGCGCCGGCGGCCCGCAGGTCGAGCGCGGTCGCGTAGCCCGAATCGTTGCCGGTGAAGACGACCGCCCGCTCGCCCGGCTTGACGGCCCAGCGGTTGAGGTAGCTGCGCGCCGCCGAGGCCAGCATGATGCCCGGCCGGTCGTTGTCGCTGAACACCAGCGGCCGCTCGATCGCGCCGGTCGCGAAGATCGCCTGGCGGGTGCGCAGCTTCCACAGGCGGTGGCGCGGCAGGCCCCCCGGCCGCTCGGCCGGCGCCAGGTGGTCCGTAACCCGCTCGTGCAGCGCGAAGAAGTTGTGGTCGTAAGCTGCGAAGCAGATCGTCCGGGTCAGGATCCGGACGCGCTCGTGGCCGCGCAGCTCGGCCTCGGCCTCGGCGACCCACTCCAGCGCCTGCCGGCCGTCGATCGTTACGCCGCGGTCCGACAGCAGGTCGCCGCCGAGCTCGAAGTCCTGCTCGGCGACGACGACCCGGGCGCCGGCGCGCGCCGCCGCCAGGGCCGCGGACAGGCCGGCCGGGCCGGCGCCGACGACCAGTAGGTCGCAGTGGGCGAAGGTCTTGTCGTAGCGGTCGGGGTCCGGCTTCGAGGGTGCGACGCCCAGGCCGGCGGCCTGACGGATCGCCTTCTCGTAGGTCTTCCAGGCCGAGGCCGGCCACATGAAGGTCTTGTAGTAGAAGCCGGCCGGCAGGAAGCGCGACAGCAGGTTGTTCACGCCGCCGACGTCGAACTCCAGGCTCGGCCAGCGGTTCTGCGAGGCGACCGCGAGGCCGTCGAACAGCTCGAGCTGGGTCGCCCTGACGTTGGGATCGGTGCGCGGGTCGCGGCCGACCTGGACCAGGGCATTCGGCTCCTCGGCGCCGGCGGTCAGGATGCCGCGCGGCCGGTGGTACTTGAAGGAGCGGCCGACCAGGTGGACGCCGTTGGCGAGCAGGGCCGAGGCCAGGGTGTCGCCCGGGTGGCCGGTCAGCTGCCGGTCGTCGAAGCGGAAGCTCAGCGTGCGCGAGCGGTCGAGGCGGCCGCCGCCGGTCAGGCGGAACGGCTGTCTGTCGGGGGACGCGGCCGGCGAGGGCGAGGCCATGATCGGTTCCTGGTCGGTGAAGGGGGTCAGAGCGCGCGCAGCGGCGCCAGCGCGGGCGGCTCGCCGCCCATCGGATAGACCGCCAGGATCTCGTAGGTGACGGTGTCGCGCGCGACGTTGAACCAGCGCCGGCAGCCGTGGCTGTGTACCCAGCGTTCCAGAAGCAGGCCCTTGGTGTTGTCGCGCAGAAACAGGTAGTCGGCCCATTCGGCGTCGCTCAGGGCGTCGGGCTCCCTCGGCCGCTCGATGTGCGCCTCGTTGCCGTAGGAGAACTCGAGCTCGGCGCGCGGGCCGCAGTGGGGACAGTCGATCAGCAGCATGGGCCTGGCCTTCGAAAAGGAATGACTAGTGGGCGACCGCGGCGGCGCCGTGCTCGTCGATCAGGTAGCCGGAGGTGAAGCGCTCGAGGGCGAAGGGCGCGGCGATCGGGTGCGGCTCGTCGTTGGCGACCGTCGCCGCGAAGACCCAGCCCGAGCCGGGCGTCGCCTTGAAGCCGCCGGTGCCCCAGCCGCAGTTGAAGTAGAGGCCCTGGACCGGCGTCTTGGAGATGATCGGGCTGGCATCGGGGCAGGTGTCGACGATGCCGCCCCATTGGCGCAGCATGCGCATCCGCCGGAAGATCGGGAACAGCTCGCAGATCGCCGCCAGCGTCTCCTCGGTGACCGGCAGGGAGCCGCGCTGGCCGTAGCCGATGTACTTGTCGACGCCGGCGCCGATCACGAGCTCGCCCTTGTCCGACTGGCTGACGTAGGCGTGCACCGCGTTGGACATGACGACGCAGTCGATGACCGGCTTGACCGGCTCCGAGACCAGGGCCTGCAGCGGCAGCGAGTGGACCGGCAGGCGGAAGCCGGCGAGGTCGGCCATGACGCTGGAATGGCCGGCGGTGACCACGGCGACCTTCTTGGCCTCGATGAAGCCCTTGCCGGTCTCGACGCCTTGGATGCGACCCTCGGCGATGCGGAAGCCGGTGACCGGGCAGTTCTGGATGATGTCGACGCCGCGCGCGTCGGCGGCGCGGGCGTAGCCCCAGGCGACGGCGTCGTGGCGCGCGGTGCCGGCGCGGCGCTGCAGCGAGGCCCCGAGCACCGGGTAGCGGCCGTTCCTGCGCAGGTCGATCGGCGGGCAGAACGCCTTGACGCCCTCGGCGTCGAGGAACTCAGAATCGATGCCGTTGAGGCGGTTCGAGTGGATGCGCCGCTGCAGCTCGCGCAGGTCGTGCTGGTTGTGCGCCAGGTTCAGCACGCCGCGCTGCGAGAACATGACGTTGTAGTTGAGGTCCTGGCTCAGACCCTCCCACAGCTTGAGGGCGTGCTCGTAGAGCGCCGCGGACTCGTCCCACAGGTAGTTCGAGCGCACGATCGTCGTGTTGCGTCCGGTGTTGCCGCCGCCCAGCCAGCCGCGCTCGATCACCGCGACGTTGGTGATGCCGTGCTCCTTGGCCAGATAGTAGGCGGTCGCCAGGCCGTGGCCGCCGCCGCCGACCACGACGACGTCGTAGGAGGCCTTCGGCTCCGGCGAGCGCCAGGCCTCGGGCCAGCTCTCGTGATAGCCGAGGGCGTTGCGGGCGAGGGAGAAGAAGGAGTAGCGCGCCTGCATCGAGGGCCACCGGTGCTTCGGGTTGAGCGATCGGCGGAGGTGCCGGCCGGGTCGCGCTCAGGCCAGATTCGGAAGCGCCCTCCGAGGCCTCGCGCAGGGCCGTATCAGCACAGGTCGAGGCCTACAAGGGCTCTTCCGCCGACGCCCAGAAGTTTTCATTTCGCGACACAGGCGCCTGTGCCAGAGTGCCGGCACCTTGGGCTGATTGTCGGCAGGGTCTCGATCGGTACGCCATGTTAGGAAAGCCACCGCGCGAATTGCCTCAGGCAATCGGCTTCGTCCTCTTGCCCCGCTATTCCATGATCGCCTTCGTGTCGGCCGTCGAGGCGATGCGCCAAGCCAACCGCCTCGCCGGCAAGCAGCTCTACAGTTGGCCGCTGTTCTCGCTGGACGGCCAGCCGGTGACCGCTTCCAACGGCATCGAGATATCGGTCAGCGGCGACCTGGAGTCGGCCGCCAGGCTGGGCACCGTCGCGCTGGTCGCCGGCATCGACGTGCAGAAGCTCGACGACCGCCGGCTGACCGCCTGGCTGCGCCGGATGGACCGCCAGGGCGCCGATATCGGCGCGATCTGCACGGCGCCCTACCTCCTGGCCAAGGCCGGCATGCTGGACGGCTACAACTGCACGATCCACTGGGAGAACCTGGCCGGCTTCCTGGAGGAGTATCCCGACCTCGAGGTCACCAACGAGCTCTTCGAGATCGACCGCAATCGCTTCACCTGTGCCGGCGGCACCGCCTCGCTCGACCTGATGCTCAACGTCATCGCCGGCCAACACGGTCACGAGCTGGCGGCACAGGTCGCCGACCAGTTCATGCACGAGCGGATCCGCGACCAGCACGACCACCAGCGCATGAGCCTGCCGGCCCGCCTCGGCGTGCGCCACCCGAAGCTGCTCTCGGTCATCGACAAGATGGAGAAGGCGCTGGAGGAGCCGCTGCCGCGCAGCCGCCTGGCACGCGAGGCCGGGCTCTCGACCCGCCAGCTCGAGCGGCTGTTCCGCAAGTACCTGCACCGCTCGCCGGCCCGCTACTACCTCGAGCTCCGGCTCAACCGGGCGCGCCTGCTGCTGCTCCAGACCAACATGTCGGTGATCGACGTGGCGCTCGCCTGCGGTTTCGTCTCGGCCTCACACTTCTCGAAGTGCTACCGCGACTTCTTCGGCCGCACGCCGCGCAAGGAGCGGGGCCTGCCGAATGCGCCGGGCGGCGAGGAGGAGGAGGCCCCTCCCGAGGCCGTGCCCCTCCACGCGGGCGTCATGAGCTGAGGCATGGGCGGCACCTCGGAACCGGAATACGAGTACGGCGACGACCTGGTCGAGTCCCTGGAGATCCTCTGGGGCGAGGGCTTCCTGTCGCCGGGCGGGCCCGAGGAGGTCGCGCGCCTGCTCGAAGGCACGGATCTCCGCGGCCTGAGGGTGCTCGACATCGGCTGCGGCGTCGGCGGCGTCGACCTGCTGCTGGCGCGCGACTACGGCGCGGCCTCGGTCGTCGGCATCGACATCGAGCCGCCGCTGGTCGAGAAGGCGGAAGGTCTGGCCGCCAGGCACGGCCTCGGCGACCGCATCGCCTTCCGGACCGTGGAGCCGGGGCCGCTGCCCTTTCCCGAGGCCGCCTTCGATGCCGTCTTCAGCAAGGACTCGCTGATCCACATCGAGGACAAGGACGCGCTCTTCGCCGAGGTCTTCCGGGTCTGCCGGCCGGGCGGGCTCTTCGTCGCCAGCGATTGGCTGCGTGGCGGCGACGGGCCGCTCTCGCCGGAGATGGCGCGCTACGTCGAGTCCGAGGGGCTGAGCTTCGGCATGGCCTCGCCGGAGCGCTATCGCGCGGCGCTCGAGCGTGCCGGCTTCCTCGAGATCGAGCTGGCCGACCGCAATCCCTGGTACCGCGAGGTCGCGCGCCGCGAGCTGGCCGCCCTGGAAGGCGAGCTCGGCGAGCGCATGGCCGCCACGGTCGGCCCGGCGATGCGCGACAAGAACCTGGCGATCTGGCGCAACATGCTGGTCGTGCTCGACAGCGGCGAGCACCGCCCGACCCACATCAAGGCCAGGCGGCCGTGAGGCTTCCCGGCCGCGTCGCCTAGACCTGTCGCCAGGGCGTCTTTGCGAAGACCCGCTCGACGATCGGCAGGAAGGTCTCCAGCGGCTCGTCGGCGTAGTCCGGGTCGAAGCAGTTCTGGTCGTAGAGCGCGCAGAACTCGGCGCAGTCGTCGAACCAGGGGTGGTCGCGGTAGCGTTCGCGCTCGTCGCGGTCCTGGCCGTAGTGGTGGAAGTAATAGTAGCCCTGGAACAGGCCGTGGTGCCGGACGATCCACAGGACCCGGTCGCTGACGTAGGGGCGCAGCACGGCCGCGGCGAAGTCGGAATGGTTCTCCGGAGCGATCACGTCGCCGATGTCGTGGAGCAGCGCCATGACGACGTAGTCGTCTTCGCGGCCGTCGGCCAGGGCGCGCGTCGCCGACTGCAGCGAGTGGCGATAGCGGTCGATCTGGTAACCGAGGCGGGGGCCGCGCATGCGCTCCAGCAGGCCGAGCGCCTCGCCGCCGATGCGGCCCTGGTTGTGCTCCTTCTCGAGGCGCGCCAGCAGGGCGTATTCCTCCGCCGTGCCGTCCTCCATGCGCGTGAAGCTGACGATATCCATTTGATCTCCTGAGTTGGCAGTCGGCTTGGACTCTAGCGCCGGGGCGGGGGCGGAATCCAGGGGGCGCTGCCGCCACGATGGCGCTCGGCTTTCGCAAGCCCCCTTCCTTCAGTTGTGTCCAGTATCTTCTGCGAATAGCAATCACGGCCGTTGGATGTTTGGCGGGGCGGGCGCGGGCCTCTCCGGGCGCTTCATGGTGAGCCTGTCGAACCAGGGAGCGCACCTTGCGCTGGCGGTGAGGCTGGGCGAACCGGCAGTGGCGCAGGCGGTGCGCTGGCATGGTTCGACAAGCTCACCATGAAGCGAGGACGGGCTGGCGCGGGGCCTCTACGGGCACTCGTGGTGAGCCTGTCGAAGGGAGGGGGCGCCGGCGACCGCCTTCAGCCGCGCCGGCGCCGGCGCCGGCCGCCGTCCTCGCCGTCGCCGGGCGGTGCCGGCAGGCGCGGGGCGGGCAGGGCGACGGCCTTGGCGAGCTCGGGGAAGGCCGCCGACTTGTGGGGCAGGGCCATGGCCTCGACGAAGTGCTCCTGGAACCTCGGCTCGACGGCGGTCTCGACCTTCTCGACGCGCTTGACGATCTGCTGGATCTCGTCACGCGCCTTCTGGTTGAGCAGCGCGATGCGTGCGCCGGTTCCGGCGGCGTTGCCGGCGGCCGAGACGTTGGCCAGGTCGCAATCCGGGATCATGCCCAGGATCATCGCGTACTTGGGCTCGATGTGGCTGCCGAAGGCCCCGGCCAGCTGGATGCGGTCGACCTTCTCGATACCGAAGCGGTCCATCAGCAGGCGCGTGCCGGCATAGAGCGCGGCCTTGCCGAGCTGGATCGCGCGCACGTCGTTCTGGGTCACCGTGATGCGCGGGTCGTCGGGATCGGCCGGCTCGTGGAGCAGGTAGCGGAAGGTCCGGCCGTCGCCCTCGACGCGCGGATTCCTGGCTGCCGCCGCGCCGTCGATGGTGCCGTCGGTCAGGATGACGCCGGCCAGGAACAGCTCGGCCAGCACCTCGATGATGCCGGAGCCGCAGATGCCGGTGACGCCGATCTTGCGGATCTCCCCGGCGAAGCCGGGCTCGTCGTTCCACAGGTCGGAGCCGATCACCTTGAAGCGCGGCTCCAGGGTCTGCGGGTCGATGCGCACGCGCTCGATGGCGCCCGGCGCGGCGCGCTGGCCGGATGAGATCTGCGCGCCTTCGAAGGCCGGGCCGGTCGGCGAGGAGCAGGCCAGCAGCCGGTGCCGGTTGCCGAGCACGATCTCGGCGTTGGTGCCGACGTCGACGACCAGGCTGATCTCCTCGCGCAGGTGCGGCTGCTCCGACAGGATCACGCCCGCCGTATCGGCGCCGACGTGGCCGGCGATGCAGGGCAGCACGTAGACCCGCGCGTCGGACTCCAGCTCCAGGCCGAGCTCGCTGGCCCAGATCGTCATGCCCGAGCTCATCGACAGCGCGAAGGGCGCGCCGCCCAGCTCGGTCGGATCGATGCCGAGCAGCAGGTGGTGCATGATCGGGTTGCCCACGACCACCGCGTTGAGGATGTCGACGACCTCGATGCCGGCCTCGTTGGCGACCGTGTGGAACAGCTCGTTGAGCCCGGCGCGCACCGCCTCGGTCAGCTCGACCTCGCCGCCGGGGTTCATCATGACGTAGCTGACCCGGCTCATCAGGTCCTCGCCGAAGCGGATCTGCGGATTCATCAGGCCGCCCGAAGCCACCACCTCGCCGGTCGAGAGGTCGCAGAGGTGCGCGGCGATGGTCGTCGAGCCGACGTCGACGGCGACGCCGTAGACCTTGTCGCGGAAGCCCGGGTAGACGTGGGTCAGGACCTGGCCGCGGTGGATCGCGACGGTGACCTTCCAGTTGCCGGCGCGCAGGGTCTTCTGCAGGTTCTGGACGACGCGCAGGTCCCAGTCGAGGCCCTTGAGCTCCCACTGCCGCTCGAGCGCCTGGAGCAGCCGCTCCAGGTCGCCGCTCGGCTTGTGCATGTCGGGCTCCTCGACCTCGACGTAGTGCAGGCGGATCGCCGGGTCGAGCTCGATGTTGCGCACTTCGGCGCGCTTGCGCACGACCTGCTTGTGGACCTGGCTGTCGGCCGGGACGTCGATCACCGCGTCGGCCAGTAGCTGCGCCTGGCAGGACAGCCTGCGCCCCGGCTTCATGCCCTTCTTCGATTGGTAGCGGGCCTCGACCTCGTTCCAGGCGGTGACGTGGTCCTGGGCGCTGCGGATGCCGTGCTTGGCGAACTCGCCCTGGCCGACGACGACCTGGCAGCGCCCGCAAATGCCGCGCCCGCCGCACACGGTGTCGACGTCGACGCCGAGCGCGCGTGCCGCCTTGAGCAGCGGCGTGCCGACCGCGAAGCGGCCGCGCTTGCCCGAGGGCGTGAAGACGACCAGGGCCTCGCCGGGCCCCTTGGCCGGCGCGTCCGCCGGGCCGTCGCTCAGGGGAAGGCCGGAGGCCTTGCCGGTGTCCATCGCGTCGGGGGGCGAGGGCGCGTCAGACCGCGCGGCGCCGGCGGCGCTCGCTGCGGCTGTCGCGTGCCGCCTGCTCGGCGCTGCCTTCCGGCGCCGGCTCGCGGAACCGGCGGATCCAGCGGCCGCAGTTGGCGTCGACGCCGTTCAGCACGTTGGCGGCCATAACACCCGCCATCTCCTCCTCGTGCAGCGGGTTGAGGATCGCCGAGGTCATGCCGGCGCCGGCGGCCATGGCCAGGAAGGCCTGGTTGAGGGCGTGGCGGTTGGGCAGGCCGAAGGAGATGTTGGAGGCGCCGCAGGTCGTGTTGACGCCGAGCTCCTCGCGCAGGCGCCGGACCAGGGCGAAGACCTGGCGGCCCGCCGTGCCCATGGCGCCGATCGGCATGACCAGCGGGTCGACGACGATGTCCTCCTTGGGAATGCCGTGGTCGTGGGCGCGCTCGACGATCTTGCGCGCGACCTCGAAGCGGACGTCGGGGTCCTCGGAGATGCCGGTCTCGTCGTTGGAGATGGCGACGACGGCGGCGCCGTACTTCTTGATCAGCGGCAGCACCGCCTCCAGGCGCTCCTCCTCGCCGGTCACGGAGTTGACCAGGGCCTTGCCCTGGTAGACCGAAAGCCCGCGCTCCAGGGCCTCGACGATCGAGGAGTCGATCGACAGCGGCACGTCGACCAGCGACTGCACCAGCTTGATCGACTCGGCCAGGATCGCCGGCTCGTCGGCCAGGGGGATGCCGGCGTTGACGTCGAGCATCGCCGCGCCGGCGGCGACCTGGGCCAGGGCGTCGCGCTCGACCGTCGAGAAGTCGCCGGCGGCCATCTCGGCGGCGAGCTTCTTGCGGCCGGTCGGGTTGATGCGCTCGCCGATGACGCAGAAGGGCTGGTCGAAGCCGATGATCACGGTCTTCTTGTGGGAGGAAACGACGGTGCGCGTCATGGGCGGGCTCCTGGATGCCGGCTTGCCGGCAGGGCGAAGGGCGGTGCTTGCTGCGGCGCAGTTTGTCCGAGCCCCGGCGCGGCACTTGCGATGGTGCGACAGGTAAGCGCCGAATCGCGCAAAGCTCGCCGCTCCTGCCGGTTCGCCGGCCTCCGGGCGGGCTGCACTCCGGATCTTGCCCCGGCGAGCGCATGGCAGCCGGGCGCCGCCGGCCGTTGACGCTATAGGGCAGCAGGGCTTCCCTATCCAGATGACCGAGAGGCCGAGCACCCTCCAGGAGCCACAAGGACCCCTCTCCGCCGCGGCCGTGTCCTTCACCTGGCGCGGCGCCCTGCTGGGCGCGCGCGACGCGCTGCCCTACGCGCCCTCGGCCTTCGTCTTCGGCATCGTCTTCGGCCTTGCCGCCCGCGACGTCGGGCTCAGCCTCGCCGAGGCCCTGCTGATGAGCGCGGTCGTCTTCGCCGGCTCGGCGCAGCTGCTGGCGCTCTCGATCTGGAGCACGCCGCCGGCGGTGCTGGCCCTGGTCTTCGCGACGCTGGCGATCAACTCGCGCTTCCTGCTGATGGGCGCGACCCTGCGGCCCTGGTTCCGGCACCTGCCGAAGCGGGTGGCCTATCCGCTGCTCTATCTCCTGGTCGACGCCGGCTGGCTGCTGGCGCTGCGCGCCCGCGACCGGGGCAGCAACGACGCCGCGCACCTGCTCGGCAGCGGCCTGGTCTTCTACGTCGGCTGGGTCGCGGCGACCGGCCTCGGCTGGTCGGGCGCCTCCTTCCTCGGCGATCCCGCCGACTTCGGCCTCGATTTCATCCTCATCGCCTTCTTCGCCGCGATCCTGGCCGCGACCTGGCAGGGCCGCGAGGACCTCTGGTCCTGGGGCACGGCGGCGGCGGTCTCGCTGCTCGGCGCCTGGCTGCTGCCGGGCGCCTGGTATGTTCTGCTCGGCGGCCTGGCCGGCAGCCTGGTCGGAGCCTTCCGACATGGCCGCTGAGGGCTTCTTCGCCGATTGGGGCGCCGGGGAGCTGGCGGTGCAGCCGATCAACCTGGCGGCGATCCTGGCCATGGGCCTGGCGACCTACGTCACGCGCGCCGGCGGTTTCCTGCTGATGCGCTGGGTGCCCCAGGGCGGGCGGGTCGAGGCTTGGCTAAAGGCCGTGCCCGGCGCCGTGCTGATGGCGATCGTCGCGCCCGCCCTGCTGACCCACGGCCTCGCCGGGGCCCTGGCGATCGGCGCGACCCTGCTGGTCATGCGCACGACCCGCCAGGATCTGCTGGCCGTCGGTGCCGGTGTCCTGACGGTGGCGTTGGCGCGGCAACTGGGGCTGTAGGGAGCAGGGCGAGGCGGATCCGCGCCGTCCGGCGCTTTTCCTTGCCGTCCCCGCTCTCTCTTTCCGTCGTCCCGGCTCACCCCTTTCCGTCATCCCCGCTTGCGCGCACTGCTGTCCGGGATTTTTTCTGAGGGGAGTAGTGCACG
>NZ_JBBDQW010000018.1:0-9605 GCF_040905785.1 Tistlia sp. | reverse complement strand
TTTGCCTAGACCACGAGGATGCTACCGCCTCGTCGCCAGCCCCATAGCTTCTGTCCCCGAGCGCTTCATGGCGACGATGGCGGCCTGGGTGCCGTAGAAGGGGCCCTCCAGGTTGACCGCGAGCGCCCGCCTGAGGTCGGCCGGGGTCGCGGCCTCGATGTCGCCCGGCACCGCCAGGCCGGCGTTGCTGACCAGCACGTCGAGCGGCCCGAGCGCCGCCTCGACCTCATGCAGCGCCGCGTGCCAGGCCGCCGGATCGGTGACGTCGAGGGCGAGCGAGAGGGCGGCGGCCGGCAGCGCCGGCGGCGCCAGGTCGCTGGCCGCGACGCGCGCGCCGGCGGCGGCGAAGCGGGAGACGAGGGCCGTGCCGACAACGCCGGCCGCGCCGCTGACCAGGACGACCCTGCCGTCCAGGCCGCTCATCGCGGCCCTCCGGGTGGGGTAACATGATACCCCAATTGCAAGTATCGGTTTTTACTGTAGGTTTTTCGTCGTTGACAGCTCATGGGCGCTCCCCTATATCGCCGGCTTCCGCGGGGGCTTCGGATTGGCGAACGGCCCCTTGCCTCCCGCGCCTGCTTTTCGATCCCTCTGGAAAAAGAGCGACGGTTCCGACGATGAAGACCTATTCCGCGAAACCGGCGGATGTCGAGAGGAAGTGGTACGTGATCGATGCCGAAGGGCTCGTTCTCGGCCGCCTCGCCTCGCGCATCGCCATGATCCTGCGCGGCAAGCACAAGGCGATCTTTACGCCGCATGTCGACACCGGCGACCACGTCATCGTGGTCAACGCCGAGAAGGTGCAGCTCAAGGGCAACAAGCTCGAGGACAAGCGCTTCTACTGGCACACCGGCTACGCCGGCGGCATCAAGGAGCGGACCATGGGTCAGATCCTCGGCGGCCGCTACCCGGAGCGGGTGGTCCTGAAGGCCGTCGAGCGCATGGTGCCGCGCGGTCCCCTGGGCCGCCAGCAGATGGCCAAGCTCAAGGTCTACGCCGGCGCCGAGCACCCGCACGCCGCTCAGCAGCCCGAGGCGCTCGACTTCGCCGCCGCCAACCCCAAGAACGCCAGGTTGTCCAACCGATGAGCGAACAGACCCTCACCGATCTCTCCCAGCTCGGCGAAGCCACGGCCGTCGAGGCCCAGGCCAAGGTCGAGCCGAAGCGCGACGCCCAGGGCCGCTCCTACGCGACCGGCCGGCGCAAGAACGCCGTCGCCCGCGTCTGGGTCCGGCCCGGCAGCGGCCGCATCCAGGTCAACGGCAAGGACCTGCCGGTCTACTTCGCCCGGCCGGTGCTGCAGATGCTGATCGCCCAGCCCTTCCAGGTCGCCAACCGCGAGAAGCTGTTCGACGTCTTCTGCACGGTCTCCGGCGGCGGGCTGTCCGGCCAGGCCGGCGCGGTGCGCCACGGCATCAGCCGCGCCCTGACCTTCTACGAGCCGGAGCTGCGCCCCGTGCTCAAGCAGGGCGGCTTCCTGACCCGCGACTCGCGCATGGTCGAGCGCAAGAAGTACGGCAAGGCCAAGGCCCGCCGCAGCTTCCAGTTCTCCAAGCGCTAAGCCTTCCCGCGAGCCTCGGCTCGCCGCAGCGGGCGGTCCCTCGGGACCGCCCGTTTTGCGTTCCGGGGCCCTTGCGCGGCGCCCGCGTTTGACGCTTGCTGTGCGGGATCGCCAGCCAGGAGTCCCGGCATGTTCGAGCTGTCCGCCTATCTCACCTTCGTCGCCGCCTGCGCCGCCGTGGTTATCGTGCCGGGTCCGACGGTGACGGTGATCATCGCCAACTCGCTGCGCCACGGCGCGCGCGCCGGCCTCGCCAACGTCGCCGGCACCCAAGCCGGCCTGGCGGTCATGCTGGCGGTGCTGGCGGGCGGCCTGCAGGTCGTCGTCGCCGCGCTGGGTGCAGTCTTCGAGATCGTCAAGCTGCTCGGGGCCGCCTACCTGATCTATCTCGGCGCCCGGCTGCTGCTCAGCCGCTCGGCGCTCTCGAGCGCCGGCGCAGGGGCGGCGATCGGGGGGGCGGCGATCGGGGGGGCGGCGATCGAGGCGACGGCCGCGGAGTCGGCCATGGGAGCGCGGCGGTTCTCCTGGGCCAGCTACTTCTGGCAGGGCGTGCTGGTGATCTGGGCCAATCCCAAGGCGCTGCTGTTCTTCGGCGCCTTCATCCCGCAGTTCGTCAGCCCCGAGGGGCCGGTGGTCGCGCAGACCCTGGCGCTGGGAGCGACCTTCATGGTCGTGGCGACGCTGCTCGACGGCGGCTACGCGCTGCTCGCCGGGCGCGCCGGGGGATTCCTGACCCGCCAGCGCGTGCGCCTGCTCGAGCTCGCGAGCGGCTGCTTCCTGATCGGCGGCGGGGTCTGGCTCGCCCTGACCCGGCGCTGATCGCATGGGCGGGATCGTCAGGCCCTACCGCGGCGTCTGGCCGCGCATCCATGCCGAGGCCTTCCTCGCCGAGACCGCCGTGGTGATCGGCGACGTCGAGATCGGCGCCGGCAGCTCGGTCTGGTACGGCGCGGTGATCCGCGGCGACGTCAACCGCATCGTCATCGGCCGCGACTGCAACATCCAGGACGGCACGGTGGTCCACTGCAATCACGACCGGGAAAGCGGCTACGAGGTCGCGGACTACCGGCAGACCGGGGGCGGCGTGCCGACCCTGATCGGCGACGGCGTCACCGTCGGCCACATGGCGCTGCTGCACGCCTGCACGCTCGAGGACGGCAGCTTCGTCGGCATGCGCGCCACGGTCATGGACAAGGCCGTCGTCGAGAGCGGCGCGATGGTCGCGGCCGGGGCCCTGCTGACCCCCGGCAAGCGGGTGCCGTCGGGCGAGCTCTGGGCCGGCGCCCCGGCCGCCTTCAAGCGCCGGCTGAGCGAGGCGGAGCTGCAGGACTTCGCCTATCAGGCCGCTCACTACCGGCATCTCGCCGGGATCTATCGGGCGGAAGAGGGGTAGGGCGGCGGTCGCCTCGGGATCGTTTGGGCGAGCGGGCGGCCAGGCGGGCGGCCTACCGCGCCCCTTGCGCCTGGGCGAGCAGGGCGATCAGCGGCGCGACGGCGCCCAGGCGCTGCTGCACCGCCTGCCAATCGACGGCTTCCTTGTCCTGCAGGAGCTCGGGCAGCGGCCGCTCGTCGAGGGTCAGGTCCTGGGTCAGCTCGGCCTGGCTGAGCAGGCCGTCGCCGTCGCTGTCGAAGCCCTCGACCAGCTGCTCCGGCCGCAGGGGGCGTACCATCATCTCGCCGATCGCCAGGCTGGCCCGGTCGCGCTGGCCCATCGAGGGCTTCTTCCACTGGGCCCAGGCATCCAGCTCGCTCTTGATGGCAGCCAGCTCCTGGGGGGAGACGCTGCCGTCGCCGTCGCGGTCGGCGAAGGCCCAGGCCGCGTTGATGCAGGTCTGGGCGGGCGCCACGTTGCAGGGCGCGGCCGCCGTGCGCATGAAGGAATCGAAGCGCTCGGCGCCCACCGTGGCGCTCCCGGTGGCGCTCCCGGTGGCGCTCCCAGTGGCACCCCCGGTGGCGCTCTGGGAGGCTGCGGGCCCGGCGGCCAGCGTCACGGCCACCGCCAGGGCGGCCAGGGCGACGAGGCCTCGGGCACGGAGTGCCATCACTGCTCCTCCGGATCGAGCGCGCGGACCTTGACGTAGCTGCCGGGCGCATCCTCGATCGGTTTCAGCTTCCCGTCGCCGGGCTGGCGCGCCGGCACCTTGGCGCCGCCGTGCCGTGCGATCCACTTCCGCCATTCCGGCCACCAGGAGCCAGCCTGCTCCTTGGCGCCCCGGAACCAGGCATCGGGATCCTTGGGATTCCGCGTCGAGGTCCAATGCGAGTACTTTCCCGAGCTCGGCGGATTGACGACGCCGGCGATGTGGCCCGAGGCAGCGAGCACGAACTTGCAGGGCCCCGAGACGTTCTGGGTCAGGTAATAGGTCGACGTCCAGGGCGCAATGTGGTCTTCGCGCGTCGAAAGCATGAAGACCGGCGTCTCGATCTTGCGCAGGTCGATCGGCACGCCCTTGAGGGTGATGCCGCCCGGCGCGGTCAGCCGGTTCTCCTGGTACATGCTGCGCAGGTAGAAGGAGTGCATGGCCGCGGGCATGCGCGTCGAATCGCTGTTCCAGTAGAGCAGGTCGAAGGGGAAGGGGTCCTTGCCCAGCAGGTAGTTGTTGACCACGAAGGACCAGATCAGGTCGTTGGCGCGCAGCATGTTGAAGGTCGTCGCCATTGAGGCGCCTTCGAGGTAGCCCTTCTCGCTCATCTGCTCCTCGAGGGCCGTCAGCTGCTCCTCGTCGATGAAGACGCCCAGCTCGCCGGCCTCGGCGAAGTCGGTCATGGTCGTGAAGAAGGTCGCGCTCTTGATCCGCCCGACGTCGGGGCCCGGGTCCTTGGGCTTCTTGGCCGCGAGGTAGGCCAGGCTGGCCGCGAGCAGCGTGCCGCCCAGGCAGTAGCCGATGACGTTGAGGTCGCGCTCGCCGGTCGCCTGCTCGATCGCCTCGATCGCGGCGAAGGGGCCATCGAGCATGTAGTCCTCGAAGGTCTTGGCGGCGAGCCTGCTGTCGGGGTTGACCCAGGAGACGACGAAGACCGTGATGCCCTGGTCGACCGCCCACTTGATGAAGGAGTTCTTCTCGCGCAGGTCGAGGATGTAATACTTGTTGATCCAGGGTGGGATGATCAGCAGCGGCCGCTTCATCACCGTCTCGGTGGTCGGCGCGTACTGGATCAGTTGCATCAGGTCGTTCTGGTAGACGACCTTGCCCGGCGTCACCGCGATGTTCTCGCCGACCCGGAAGGCCTCGTCGTCGACCATGCGGATGGCCAGGTGGCCCTTGCCGCGCTCCAGGTCATCGAGCAGGTGCTCCAGGCCCTTGACCAGGTTCTCGCCGCCGCTCTCCAGCGTCGTGCGCAGCACCTCCGGGTTGGTCATCACGAAGTTCGAGGGGGCCATCGCGTCGACGAACTGGCGGGTGTAGAAGTCGACCTTCTTGGCGGTCCGCTCGTCCAGGCCCTCGACGTCCTGGACCTGGTTCTGCATCCAGCGCGCGGTCAGCAGGTAGGACTGCTTGATGAAGTCGAACAGCTGGTTCTCGTCCCAGGCCGGGTCCTTGAAGCGCCGGTCGCCGCGATCGGGTGCGACCAGCGGCTCGGGCTCCTCGCCCATCATGCGGCGCGCGGTCGTCTGCCAGAGCTTCAGGTAGTCCTGCCAGAGATTGAGCTGCGCCTGCATCAACTTGGCCGGGTCGGCCATCATGCGCGCGGTCATCTCCAGGAAGGCGCCGCCAATGTTGAGCGGATCGAGACGCGTAGCGCTCGCCTGGCCTTCCGACTGGCGCTCCAGGAACTCGGCGACGAGCTTCTGGCTGCGCTCGGCGATCTCGCTCATGGACTTCGACATCTTGACCGGATCGGGGAGACGGATTTCCGGCTCCTGTTGCTCGGACATGGCGCCTTTCCTATGCTGCACGGCCGCCGACCAGCGTGCCTGCCGGGCCGGCGGCTGGCCTTGTGTTACCTTGCCCTCGGCGGCGGTGCAAGGTAACTAACGACGCTGCGCGCGGCGCGGCCGAGTCGCATGTTTTCCGGGTCCCCGCACCGGGCCCGGCCGGATCGGAGGTGCTTTCGCCTTGACCATCGGCAGACTAACGGCCGGCTTCCCGTCGGCCCCGCTCCGCCGGTTCGCCCCGCTCCGGCGCCCGCTCCGGCGTTTGGGCGCAGGCCTCGTGCTGGCCTCGGCGCTCGCTGGCCTGTCGGCCTGCTCGGCCTATGACGAGCTGTTCAGCGACGAGCCGGTGCCCGGCATCGTGACCACCGGCTCCGGCGACCAGCAGGATGCGGTGGTGCCGAGCCTCGCCAGCGTGCCGGGGCGGCCGACGCCCTCGAGCGCGGCGCAGCGCCAGGCGTTGCAGGAGAGTCTGCGCGTGGATCGCAGCCGCGCGGTCTATTCGGACCAGCCGGCCGAGCGCTTGCGGACCGGAACCTCGGACGCCACGGCCGAGGCGACCGCCGAGGCGGTCAGGGGCGACGTCGAGCGCCCGGACCTGCCGGAGGCGCCCGCCGCGCCCGCCGCTTCGGACGGCTTCCAGCCGCTTCCCGAGCCGTCGCAGGCGACCCGCAGCGAGCCCCGGAGCCAGCCCCAGAGCCAGCCCGGGAGCCAGGGCGAGACGTCCGCGCGCAGCCGCCCCCCGAGCCCCGCCCCGAGCTACGACACGCGCCCGGACCCGAGCGAGAGCCGCGCGGCGCTGCCGACGCCCGCCGTCGGCCCGGCGCAGATCCAGCAGTACAACCTGCCGCAGCGGCCGAGCTACAGCGAGCTCGCGGGCGTGATCTTCTTCGGCTACGGCTCCTCGGCGCTCGACCAGCGCGATCTCGGGGTCCTGCGCCAGATCGTCCAGCTGCAGCAGCAGCGCGGCGGCACCCTGCGGGTCGTGGGGCACGCCTCGCTGCTCACCGGCGTGACCGATCCGGTGAAGCACAACCTGGCCAACTTCGACGTCTCGCTGAAGCGCGCCCAGTCGGTCGCACGCCGGCTCGAGACGCTGGGCGCACCGGCGGTCGTGGTCGAGGCCATGGGCTCGGCCCAGCCGGTCTACTACGAGTTCATGCCGACCGGCGAGGCCGGCAACCGGCGCGCCGAGATCTTCCTCGACTACTGAGCCGGGCGCCGCGCAGCGTCCCTTGCCGAGGTCCTCGATGGACAGCGAGTTTCACCGCATCAGGCGCCTGCCGCCCTACGTCTTCGCCGAGGTCAACGCGCTCAAGGCCCAGGCGCGCGGCGAGGGCCGCGACATCGTCGACTTCGGCATGGGCAATCCCGACCAGCCGCCGCCGCCCCACGTGCTCGACAAGCTCGCCGAGACGATCCGCAATCCGCGCGTCCACCGCTACTCGACCTCGCGCGGCATTCCCGGCCTCCGGCGCGCGCTCGCCGCCTACTACGCGCGGCGCTGGCAGGTCGAGCTCGACCCCGAGCGCGAGGTCATCGTGACCCTGGGCTCGAAGGAGGGGCTGGCCAACCTGGCCCAGGCGATCACCAGCCCGGGCGACATCGTGCTGGCGCCGAACCCGAGCTACCCGATCCACGCCTTCGGCTTCATCATCGCCGGCGCGGCGATCCGCTCGATGCCCGGACCGAGCGGGCTGGCGCCGGCCGGCGGCGGCACGAAGGGCGAGGAGTTCCTGCGCCAGCTCGACCGGGCGGTGCGCCATTCGGTGCCCAAGCCGCTGGCTCTGATCGTCAACTTCCCGAGCAACCCGACCGCCGAGACGGTCGAGCTGGCCTTCTACGAGGAGGTCGTCGCCTTCTGCCGGCGCCACGGCCTCTTCGTGATCTCCGACGTCGCCTACGCCGAGGTCTACTTCGACGGCGTCCCGCCCCCCTCGATCCTGCAGGTCCCCGGCGCCAAGGAGGTCGCCGTCGAGTTCTCCTCGCTGTCCAAGACCTACTCGATGCCCGGCTGGCGGGTCGGCTTCTGCGCCGGCAACCCGCGCCTGATCGAGGCCCTGGCGCGGGTCAAGTCCTACGTCGACTACGGCGCCTTCACGCCGATCCAGGTCGCCGCCACGGCCGCCCTCAACGGCCCCCAGGAGTGCGTCGAGGAGATGCGCCAGCGCTACCGGCGCCGCCGCGACGTGCTGATCGAGGGCCTGGTCGCGGCCGGCTGGCCGGTGCCGAGCCCGCCGGCGACGATGTTCGCCTGGGCGCCCCTGCCGCCGGCGCTGGCCGAACTCGGCTCCCTGGTCTTCTCCAAGCTGCTGCTGGCCGAAGCCGACGTCGCGGTCTCGCCGGGCGTCGGCTTCGGCGAGTACGGCGACGGCTTCGTACGCTTCGGCCTGGTCGAGAACGAGCAGCGCACCCGCCAGGCGGTGCGCCGGGTGCGCGCCTTCCTGCGCGACCTGGATCCGGAAGCGACGGGGAGGCTGGCTTCGTGAAGGCCGCCGGGAAGGGCGCGCCCCTGAGGGTCGGGATCGCCGGGCTCGGCACGGTCGGCGGCGGCACGCTGCGCGCGCTGGCCGACAATGCCGAGGCGATCGGCTTGCGCTGCGGGCGCCCGGTACGCGCGGTCGCGGTCTCGGCCCGCGACCGGCACAAGGAGCGCGGGCTCGACCTCTCGGCCTGCCGCTGGCACGACGACCCGCTGGCCCTGGCCGCCGACCCCGAGGTCGAGGTCGTGGTCGAGCTGATCGGCGGCTCCGACGGCCCCGCCAAGGCGCTGGTCGAGGCCGCGCTGGAGGCCGGCAAGCCGGTGGTCACGGCCAACAAGGCCCTGCTCGCCCATCACGGCACCGCGCTTGCCCGCCTCGCCGAGGCCAGGGACGCCGGCCTCTACTACGAGGCCGCGGTCGCCGGCGGCATCCCCGTGATCGGCCTGCTGCGTGACGGCCTGGCCGGCAACCGGGTCGAGCGGGTCGCCGGCATCCTCAACGGCACCTGCAACTACATCCTGACGACGATGCGCGAGAGCGGCCGCGAGTTCGCCGACGTGCTGGCCGAGGCCCAGGCCCTGGGCTACGCCGAGGCCGACCCCGGCTTCGACATCGACGGCGTCGACGCCGCCCACAAGCTGGCGATCCTGACCGCGCTGGCCTTCGGCTGCACGCTCGACTTCGAGGCGGTACGGGTCGAGGGCATCCGCCAGATCTCGGCCGTCGACATCGCCTTCGCCGAGGAGCTCGGCCTGCGCATCAAGCTGCTCGGCATCGCCGCGCGCAACGGCGGCGGCGGGGGTCCCGGCGGGGGCGACGGCGGGGGCGAGGCCACGGTGTCGCAGCGCGTCGCGCCGGTCATGGTGCCGCTCGGCAGCCCGCTCGCCGCCGTCGAGGGCGTGTTCAACGCGGTCCTGGCCGAGGGCGATTTCGTCGGCAAGATCATGGCCGAGGGTGCCGGCGCCGGCGAGCGGCCGACCGCCTCGGCGGTGGTCGCCGACCTGGCGGCGATCGCCCGCGGCGACCGGCGGGCGGTGTTCGGCGTGCCGGCCGCGGCGCTGCGGCGGCTGGCGGCGGCGCCGGTCGAGGACCAGGCCGGCGCCTGGTACCTGCGGCTCATGGTCATCGACCAGCCGGGCGTGATCGCCGAGGTCGCGGCGGCGCTGCGCGACGAAGAGATATCGGTCGAGGCGCTGCTGCAGCGCGGCCGCGACCCGGGCGAGCTGGTGCCGGTGGTGATCACCACCCACGAGACGAGCGAGGGCCGGATGCGCCGGGCGGTGGCGCGGATCGCCGCGCTCGAGGCCTGCCTCGAGGCGCCGCGCCTGATCCGCATCGAAAGCGAGTAGCCGGCGAAGGGCGAAGCCCGGCAAAGCGTGTAGACTGTACGTCAAGATGGCCCGCCGGCCCCTGGACCGGCCGGCAATGGGGTCGCGAGACCGAAACCTGGGAGGAGAGCAGGCAGGCATGCCCGAACCGATGGATCGAAACCTGGCCCTCGAGGCCGTGCGCGTCACCGAGCGGGCGGCACTGGCCGCCTCGCGCCTGATGGGACGCGGCGACGAGAAGGCGGCCGACCAGGCGGCGGTCAGCGCGATGCGCGAGGCGCTCAACGCCCTGCCGATCGAGGGCACGGTGGTGATCGGCGAGGGCGAGCGCGACGAGGCGCCGATGCTCTACATCGGCG
>NZ_JBBDQW010000017.1:14190-50161 GCF_040905785.1 Tistlia sp. | reverse complement strand
GTCGTGGTGCGGCGCCCGCACCATCTCGGCAGGCTCCCCTCGGCTCCGCTCTCCGTCCCGCCCGCTGCTCAGCGCTGGCCGCCGATCAACAGCAGGAGCCATTGACATAGAAAGCCCCATACAAAGCTCGGGACGAAGCAGTCTTTCAGCGCCCACCTCTGCTTCTTTCAGCGCCCACCTCTGCTTCTTTCAGCGCCCACCTCTGCTTCGTCCCGAGCTTGTCGAGGGGCGTGGGAGACGGAGGCCGACGGACCTTCCGCGAGCGCGCGCGTTGCAGGAAAGCCACCGTGGCCCCATCTTCAGGACAGCAGCGCTCCTCCCGGCGTGCGAGATTCTGAAAGGTGCCCATGCTCATCCGCTACGGCTACGACATCACCGTGACCTGCCCGGGGCCGACCCCGATGGTCTGCCTGCTGACCGTGCACGACGAGCGCGCCGCCGACCTGCGCGTGCCCGAGCAGGTGGTGACGCAGCCGCAGATCGAGACGCGCACCTACAAGGACCTCTTCGGCAACGTCTGCCGGCGCTTCGTGGCGCCGGCCGGCGACTTCTCGCTGTGGGGCGACGGCACCATCGAGGACAGCGGGGCCCACGACCCGGTCTTCGCCGAGGCCGCCCAGGTGCCGGTCGCCGAGCTGCCCGACGAGTGCCTCGTCTATCTGATGGGCAGCCGCTATTGCGAGACCGACCGCCTGAGCCAGAGCGCCTGGGACCTGTTCGGCCAGGTCGCCCCGGGCTGGAGCCGGGTCCAGGCGATCTGCGACTACGTCCACGGCCACATCGCCTTCGACTACATGGCCGCCCGCTCGACCCGGACCGCCTTCGAGGGCCACGAGGAAAAGGTCGGCGTCTGCCGCGACTACGCCCATCTGGCGATTGCCTTCTGCCGCGCCATGAACATCCCGGCGCGCTACGTCAACGGCTACCTCGGCGACATCGGCGTGCCGATCAACGACCCGATGGACTTCAGCGCCTGGATGGAGGTCTTCCTCGACGGCCGCTGGATGACCTTCGACCCGCGCAACAACATTCCGCGCATCGGTCGCATCGTCGTCGCGCGCGGCCGCGACGCCGCCGACATCCCGCTGATGAACTCCTTCGGCCCCCATACCCTCAAGTCCTTCCGCGTCTGGACCTACGACGTCACCGGGCTGCCGCTGTCGCGCGGCGAGCCGGATCCGGCGTAGCATCCCGCGACCCTCCCAGCCGCGGAGCGACCCTCCTCCCGTGTCGCGCATCCTGCTGTCCGGCTTCGGCCCCTTTCCGGGCGTCGAGTGCAATCCCAGCGAGCGCCTGGTCCGCGCGCTCGCCGAGGGTCCGGCCGGCGCCGGCCTGGCGACGCGGGTACTGCCGACCGTGTTCGCGGCTGCCGCGGACGAGCTTGTCGAGGCGATCGAGGCCGAGCGCCCCGCCGCCGTGGTCATGCTCGGCGTCGCCGGCCCCGGGCCGATCCGTCTGGAGCGCCGGGCACGCAACGGCAGCCGGCCCGATCGCCCCGACGCCGCCGGGCGCTGCCAGCCCCCGGGGCCGATCCTCGAGGGGGCGCCGGCGAGCTACGGCTCGACCTTGCCGCTCGGCGCCCTGTTCCGCGCGCTCGAGGCGGCGGCGGTGGCGGTCGGCTGGTCCGACGACGCCGGCGGCTACGTCTGTAACGACCTCTTCTTCCGCATCCGCCATGCTGTCGAGCAACGCCTGGGCGAGCAGCGCCTGGGCGAGCTGCCCTGCGGCTTCCTCCACGTCCCGCCCGCCGCCGAGGCCGACGGCGAGGGCCGGCTGACGCCGGCGACCCTGGCGCGCGCCGGCGCCGCGGTCCTGGAGGCGCTCGCGGCGCGCCTCGCCGCGCCGGCGCCCTGGCGGGTCGAAGCCGGGCCCGCCGATTTCCGGGACTGGCCGGCGCTGCTGGCGCTGATCCGGCGCAGCTTCGCCGGCCAGGAGGGACGCATCGACCCGCCCTCCTCGGTGCGGGCGCTGGATGTCGCGAGCCTTGCGGAGAAGGCCGCGCACGAGCGGCTGCTGCTGGTCCGCGACGCAGGCGGTGCGCCGCTCGCCTGCGCCTTCCTGCGGCTCGGCGCGGCGGCGCCAGGGGCGCCGGCCTACCTCGGCAAGATCGCCGTCGAGCCGGCGCTCCAGGGCCGCGGCCTGGGCCGGGCCCTGGTCGCCGAGGCCCTGCGCCTCGCGACCGCGGCCGGCTGCCGGGCGCTGGAGTTGCAGACGCGCATCGAGCTCACCGACAACCATCGCGTCTTCGCCGCGCTGGGCTTCCAGCGCGGCGCCGACACGGCCTATCCGGGCTACGCGCGGCCGACCTCCCTGACCTTCCGCCGAGACCTGCCGTGAGGGCCTTCGCCGCCAACTAGTCGATCGGTTTCCTTCAGTAGTTTCGGTCGCTTCGAGTCCAACCGTAAAATATTCGCTAAGGAAATTTGGACCGGCCCATGTTTTCCAATTATACTCGCAGGTGAGGCTTCACGACTTCGGGCCAATGCCTGCGGCGAAGGTCGAACGCGGGGGGCGTGCCGGTGACGGAACGCACAAGCGAATCCATCGTGACGTTTCGTCGGCCTTTCCGGCTCACCGGCTTCGGCGAGCCCCTGGCCGCCGGATCCTATTGCGTGGAGGTCGAGGAGGAGCGAATCGAGGGCCTGTCCTTCGCCGCCTACGGGCGCGTGCTCACGGTGCTGCGCCTGCCGCCCGGCACCCCGGGCGGGGGCGGCGCTCTGACCGCCGATCCGGCGGAGCTGGAGGCGGCGCTGGCGCGCGACCAGGAGGGGGCGAGACCAGGAGAGGCCCAGGAGGAAGGATGACTGAGATGGATAGCTTGCGAAGCCGGGCCACCTGTCCTGTCGACAGCCCGGGGGAGGCGCCGGGGCAGGAGCCGTCGCTCGACGCGCGGCTTGCGCCCGGCGCGGACCCGGCGCGGGAGGTCGAGCAGGACTCCGAGCCGCGGCCGGCCGCGGTGCCGTCGGGTCGCGCCTGCCTGCGTTGCGGCGGCATGTTCCCGAGCGCCTGGGCCGGCGAGCGCGTCTGCGGGCGCTGCAAGGACTCCGTGGCCTGGCGCCAGGGCCTGCCCTATCGCTCCAGCTCCCCGAGCCACCGCGGCTAGCCTCAGCCCGAGGCGCGCCGCACCAGGCCGTGGACGAAGCGCAGCTTGCCCAGGATCTCCGGCGCCAGGACGAAGGGGTAGAGCTCCGGCTGGCCCATGCTGTGGTTGAGACTGTTGACCGCGTAGGTCAGCGGCAGCCAGGCCGCGACCAGGGCGTCGAAGTCGGTCTCCGGGCAGGGATCGAAGTCGATGGCCATGGCGATTCTGGGATTGCGCCCGGCCGCCGCCCGGATCTGCAGGCCGAAGGCCCAGGCCGTCTCCAGCGTGTCGACGATGTGCAGGTAGTGCGCCCAGGTCTCGGCGAAGTCCTCCCAGGGATGGGCCGTGGCGTAGCTGCTGACGCAGCGCTGCTCCCAGCCGGCGGGCGGACCCGCGGCGTAGTGGGCCTGCAGCGCCGCGGCGTAGTCGGCGCGCTCGTCGCCGAACAGCTCGCGGAAGGCCGTGTGCCAGAGGCCGCCGCGGACCAGCCGGTCCCAGTAGTGGTGGCCGATCTCGTGGCGGAAGTGGCCGAGCAGCGTGCGGTAGGACTCGGCCAGGTCCTGGCGGTGGCGGGCCCGCTCGACCTCGTCGGCCTCGGCGATGTCGATGGTGATCAGGCCGCGGTCGTGGCCGGTGACCACCGGCTGCCCTTCCTGGGAGCGCGGGCCCGAGCCGGCCAGGAAGTCGAAGGCGACGCCGCCTTGCGGATCGTCGAAGCGGCTGGTCAGCGGCAGGCCGAGGCGCAGCAGTCCGTAGACCAGCCGGTGCTTGGCCGCCTCCAGGCGCTGCCAGAGCAGCAGGTTGCCGGGCGTGGCGAGGTCGGGGATCGTACGGTTTAGGCGGCAGGCGCGGCAGAAGGCGTGCGGGCCGTCGGCCGGAACCAGCCAGTTGCAGGCCCCGTGCTCGGCGTTGGCGCAGAAGAGCAGCGGCCGTTCGGGCGCCGCCAGCGCGCGCCAGCGCTCCCCCTCCGCCGGTTCCAGCGCGCTCAGCGTCGCCGCCTCGGCCAGATAGCCGAGCCGGCGGCCGCAGCGCTCGCAGGCCGTGTTCTCGAAATAGAGCAGCTGGCCGCAGTGCTGGCACTCGAAGAGCTTCATGGCGCCGTCCCCGCCGTCCGGCCACGCAGGCACGCCATGCTTTCGAGCTCCTTTGCCCTCGCCGGCGACCCGGGCGGCACCGGCACCGGGGCAGGGTAGGGTCGGGCGGCCCGGCCCCGCAAGCCCGCCCCCGCGCTTCAGAGGTCCGCCGGCTCTGGCGCCGGCCGCCGACTTCGCCTACCGTCGCCGCGCTGTCGAAGGGGGGCTCCACAGTGCCGATCGCCGACCTGCTGACCCTGCTCTGCGCGGGCGTCTTCGCGCTGACGCATCTCCAGATCCACCGCCTCGGCTTCCTCGAGCGGGACGCGCGCCACGCCTGGCTGTCCTTCTCGGGCGGGGTCGCGGTCGCCTACGTCTTTCTGCACGTGCTGCCGGAGCTCGGCAGCCACCAGGAGGTCTTCGCCGAGGCGCTCGGGCTGCCCGAGGAGACGGCCGAGGCCTGGGTCTACTCGCTGGCCCTGGTCGGGCTGGCGACCTTCTACGGCCTGGAGCGCCTGGCCAAGGCCTCGCGGGCGCGCAGCCGGGAACAGCGCGGCGAGGACCGGGTCGAGGGCGAGCTGTTCTGGCTGCACCTCGGGCCCTTCGGGCTCTACAACCTGCTGATCGGCTACCTGCTGCTGCACCGCGAGGAGCCCGGCCTGTGGAGCCTGGCGATCTACTTCGTCGCCATGGCGTTGCACTTCGTCACCACCGACCTGGGTCTGCGCGAGCACCACAAGGAGCGCTACGAGCGCCGGGGCCGCTGGCTGCTCGCAGGCGCCGTGCTCGGCGGCTGGGCGCTCGGCCTGGCGGTGGCGCTGCCGCCGCTGGCCATCGGCGGTCTCTTCGCCTTCCTGGCCGGCGGCGTCGTCCTCAACGTGCTGAAGGAGGAGCTGCCCGAGGAGCGCGGCACCCGCTTCTGGCCCTTCGGCCTGGGCACGCTCCTCTACGGGGCCCTGCTGCTGGCGGGGTAGGCGGTGGCGGTGGACGCCAGCCCCGGCCGCCCGCTACCGCCCGACGATCTTCAGGAACTTGGCGGCCAGGGCGTCGGCGGCGCCGATCAGGACGTTGGTGTCGCCGCCGACCGCGACGAAGGTGTAGCCGAGGCCGAGGTAGCGCTCGGCGGCGGCGTTGTCGGCGGTCAGGATGCCGGCCGGCTTGCCGGCGGCCTTGCAGCGCTCGACCGCCGTGGCGATGGCCTCCTGGACCTCCGGGTGGGCCGGGTTGCCGAGGTGGCCGAGCCCGGCCGAGAGGTCTGAGGGCCCGATGAAGACGCCGTCGACGCCCTCGACAGCGGCGATCGCGTCGATGTTCTCGAAGGCCTTGCGGGTCTCGACCTGGACCAGGACGCAGATCTCCTCGTTGGCCTTGGCGTGGTAGCCCTTGATGCGGCCGAAGCGGTTGGCGCGCATGCCCGAGGCGACGCCGCGCTGGCCCTGCGGCGGGTAGCGGCAGAAGGAGACGGCGTCGGCCGCCGCCTCGGCGTCCTCGATCATCGGCACCAGCACGGTCTGGGCGCCGGTGTCGAGGATCCGCTTGAGCACGACCATGTCGTTCCAGGCCGGCCGCACGACCGCCTCGGCGGTGCCGCCGGTCATCGCCATCTGCTGGACCATGACGTCCTGGATCTCGTTCTGGCCGTGCTCCATGTCGAGCACGATCCAGTCGAAGCCGGACTCCTTCAGGATGTCGAGCACCAGCGGGTGGATCAGCTGCGACCACAGGCCGATCTGCGGCCGGCCCTCCCGGATCGCCTGCTTGAAGGGGTTCTTGCGCAGCTCCGCCATCGCCTCGTCTCCTGCCTGTTCGCCGCCCGCCTGGTTGCCGTCGGCTTGGTCCATCGGTGCGGCGGCAAGCAATGCCGCGCCCCCGGGCAAAGGGCAAGAGGCCTCGCCCGCAGGGCAGCTACCCCGCGGCCGGCTGTCCGGCGGCGGCGCGGGTCAGGCCTGGTCGCAGGTCAGGCCCCGTCCTCGATGTCGTCGAGCGGCAGCTCGGTCTCGAGGGTGCGCAGGACCCGCTCGACCTGCTCGAGCGGCAGCCCCAGCTGCGCCGCGATCTCCTCGGCCTCGGTCAGGCCGTAGATGTCCATGGCCTCGTAGATCTCTTCGCGCGCCGCCAGGTCGCTCAGCGACCGGTCTTCAGTGGGATCCGCCATCGCCGTTCCTCCCAAGCGCCCTCCGCGCCGCCGCGACCCGAACGCGCGGCGCGAACCGCCAGTTCCGGGCGGCGTACAACAAGATTCTAGCACAAGCCGCAGCGCAGGCCTCGGCGTCGCATGAACACGAGGGACGGCCAAAGGAAAGGCCCGGCGAACCGGGCCTTTCAATTTGGTGACTTGAGTCTTGTTAACGGGCAGAGCCCAAGTCCAGATGATCTAAGCCTTGGTAGGCTAACCGCGACGGGTCCATGATGCAAGGGGTACTCGTAGAGCGAGAAGGGGGCGTCATGCACTGGCGATTGGGGATCGACCTCGGAACGAACTCATTGGGTTGGTGGGCCTTCTCTGTCGAGAAGGCACGAGACCGTTGGCGGGTCACGGCATCGGTGGATGGGGGGGTCTACATCTTTCCCGACGGGCGAGAGCCGGCCAAGGGCGGCCGCGTCGGCGAAAGCAGGGCGGTGGGGCGGCGTCTGGCGCGGGGGATGCGGCGCAATCGGGATCGACGCAAGACGCGCTTGCGCGCCCTTGGACGGGAGCTTCTGGCCCTCGGCCTGCTGCCCGAGTCCGAGAAGGAGAGGCAGAGCCTGTTCCAGACCCGCAAGACCGAGGCCGATCGCGAGAAGAACAACCCCTATCGGCTGCGGGCCGAGGCGCTGGAACGTGTTCTGAGCCCCCACGAGCTGGGTCGCGTGCTCTTTCATCTGGGCCTGCGCCGCGGCTTCCAGTCCAACCGCATCGAGGCTTCCGACGAGGACGGCGGCAAGCTGCGGGAACGTATCGAGGCCCTTCAGGAGAGGCTGTCGGACCGCACGCTCGGCCAGTTCCTCTGGGCGCGCTACTGCGAGGAAAAGAAGGGCGAAGGAAAGAGCCGCTATGCCGGTCCCATCCGCTTCCGGGGCGATTCGGAAATCTATCCGGAGCGAAGCATGTACGCGGCCGAGTTCGATGCCATTCGCGCACGACAGGCAGGGGATCATGCCCTATCGACTGCGGATTGGGACCGCCTGCGTGATCGCTACATCCTTTTCCAATGGCCGTTGAAACCGGTCGAGCGGGGGGCGTGCAGCTTCTTTCCGACCGAGAGACGACATTGGCGGGACACGCCGATCGGCCACGACTTCAGGATCTACCAGGAACTCAACGCGCTGCGCTGCGTCGACCGGGACCTTGCCGAGCACAGCCTGGATGCGGAGCAGCGCCGTACCGTCCTCGCCCTGCTCCTGACCCGGAAGTCGGAAGTGAAGTTCGACAGCTTGCGCAAGGAGAAGCGCGTCGACGGCAGTCCGCTTTTTCCCGATTGCCGGCGCTTCAACCTGGAGAGCGAGAAGCGCAAGGGGCTGAAGCCGCACCCAGTCGCGGCCGCCTTCTCCCGGCATCCGTCGCTCGCGGCGCTGTGGCACGCACGAGCGAGCGAAGAGGGCGATGGCGGTCGGCTCGACGACATCTTCGTTGCCCTGCTGGAAGAGGACCAGCCGGAAGCGCTGACCGAGCGTCTTGCCAGCGAGTTCGCGCTGCCCGGCGATGCGATCGAGGCGCTCTCCGCTCTCCGGCTTTCGCGGGCGACCGCCAACGTGTCGCGCGCCTTCATGGAGTGTGTCGTACCCATTCTGCGCGATCAGGGGCTGCTCTACTGGGAGGCGGTCGGCGAGATTCCAGGAGACGACGGGACGCCACTCCATCACAGCCTTCGGCTCGGCGAGGGGGATCGCGAGTCTCTACCCTACTATGGCGAGATCCTGCGCGGATCGCTGCTCGGCGCGGACCCCACGGCGGATCGCAAGGCGCTTCCGGAGCGGCACTTCGGACGAATCAACAATCCGACCGTGCACGTCGCGCTCAATGCCCTGCGGCGAGTGATGAACTCCCTGATCGAGCGTTTCGGCGCTCCGCCGGTCGAAATCCACGTCGAGCTTTCCCGGGATCTCAAGAAGACCAAGAAGGAGCGCGACGAAGAGACCGTGCGTCAGGGCCGAAACGAGAGAGAGAACGAGCGCATCCGGGCCGACCTGATGCGCCACGGCATTCCAAATCCCTCGGCTCTCGACGTCAGGAAGATCAAGCTCTGGGAGGAGCTCGGCGCCAACGAGCTGGCCCGGCGCTGCCCCTTCTCCGGCCGCACCATCTCCTTCGCCCAGCTGATGAACGGCGAAGCCGAGATCGAGCACATCCTGCCCTTCAAGCGGACGTTGGACAGCTCCATGGCCAACCTGACCGTCGCGCTGCGCTGGGCCAATCGCCTGAAGGGCAACCTGACTCCCTACGAAGCCTTCGCGACCGACCTCCACCTCAAGGAAGGGATCGCGTGGGACGAGGTGCGGGCTCGGGGCGAAGCGCTGCCGGCCAACAAGTCCTGGCGCTTCGGACCCGAAGCGATGGCGAGATTCGAGCGCGACAGCGATTTCATCGCCCGCCAGTTGACCGACAATGCCTACATCGCCCGCGCCGCCGTCCAGTATCTCGGCTGCCTGAGAGGCGTCGAGCAGATCGTGCCCAACCGAGGCGGCCTGACGGCGCTGCTGCGCGGCAAGTGGCGGCTCAACGGCATCCTGTCCGACGACAATCGCAAGTCCCGCGAGGATCATCGCCACCACGCCGTCGACGCGGCGGTCATCGCCCTTGCGGATCGCGCCACCCTCAACGCGGTGTCGAGGATGAGCGCCAGGAGCGCCGACGGGCTGCTGCGCGTCGAGGTGCCCGAACTGCCTTCGCATATCGAGAAGGCGCTGCGGCAGCGGGTTCCCGAGATCGTCGTGGCCTGCAAGCCCGACCACGGCTGGCAGGCGGCGATGTTCAAGGAGACGGCTTACGGCTTCGTGGCTCCGGAGAAGCGCGATCCGGACCTGCCGGAGCACAATCTCGTGGTCCGGAAGCCGGTCATGGCGTTGACGCCGAAAGAGTATGAAGCAATTCGCGATCGCCAACTTCGCGCGGAGGTCCTCGCCTGCATCGAGCGGGCGGCCGATTCAAAGGAAGCGCCGGCCAAGGCGCTTGCGGCGTTCAGTCGGGAGCGGGGCGTCAGAGACGTCCGAATCCTGGTCAGGGATCAGACCGTGGTGGCGCGGCCCTCCGCGCCCTTCAAGGGCTACAAGGCGGATTCCTACGTCTGCTGCGACGTCTGGAGGTGCCCGGTCGGGAAGCCCGGGGCATGGAAGTCCGGCGAGCATCGATGGCAAGGCGTGTTCTGGGCCTATGCGGACACGCCCGAGGGAGTTCCGCCGCCCGACGTTCTTCGGCCCCACCCCTCGGCGAGACTGGTGGCACGCCTCTACAAGGACGACATGGTGGCCTATCTCGACTCCGGGCTCTGGCACGTGATGCGCGTCGGCGGCTTCAGCACCACGAACAACAAGTTGGACCTGAGGCCGCATAACCTGTCCGACAGCGACAGAAACTACGTCAGCATCAACGTTCTCGGCGCGCGAAGTCTCCGCAAGCTCCGCGTCGAGCCCGACGGGCGCGTGCGGGGGCTGCCGGCGGGAAAAGCCCCATGATCGGCGGTCTCGTCGAAGTCATGGAAGCGGGGCGACACCTCGCGGTCCATCGGGGATTTCTGAAGGTTTCGGACGAGGGAGGCGAGATCGGCAGGGTCGCGCTGGACGACATTACCGCCCTGATCCTGGCGGGACCTCAGGTTACGCTCTCGAAAGCGCTCATGGTGGAGCTGGCCGAGCGGCGCGCGGTGATCGTGACCTGCGGGAGAAACTGGCACCCCGTGGCGCTCACGCTTCCCTTCGACAGCCACTTCGAGTCGGCGGGCGTGCTGCATGATCAGATCGCTGCGTCCGAGCCCCTCCGGAAGCGGCTGTGGCAAGCCCTCGTGCGCGCCAAGATCGCCAATCAGGCCCAGGTGCTGAAGCGGTATCGACCCGCGCATCCGGCGCTGGACGAGCTGGACGTTCTGTTCCGGCAGGTCAGGTCCGGAGACCTGGACAACCGCGAGGCGCAGGCGGCGAGGCACTACTGGCCCGCCCTCATGGGCAGTGAGTTCCGGCGGGACCGGCGAGCCGAGGGGGTCAACGCTCTGCTGAACTACGGCTACACCGTCCTGCGTGCCGCTTCTGCGCGCGCCGCTTGTGCGGCCGGCCTGCACCCGGCGCTCGGCCTGCACCACAAGAGCCGCGTCAACGCCTTCGCGTTGATTGACGACCTGATGGAGCCTTTCCGGCCCATGGTCGATGCTTGCGTGCGCGAGATGAAGGGCGAAGAGGTGGAACTGGGTGTGCCTGAAAAGCGGCGTTTGGCCGCTGTCCTGCAGGCCGACATGCAAGCCGAGCGTGGCCTCGCCCCCGTGATCAACTGTCTGGCCAGGACGGCGCAGTCGCTCGTCGCCAGCCTCCGGACCAGGCGACCGCAGCTCGAGATCGCATCGATCCGCCCGCTGGACCAGTTGATCTAGTCGATGATTCCCGACCGTCAGACCTGGATCAGCGGGTATCGAGCCTTGTGGATGATGGTGTCCTTCGACCTTCCGGTCGGCGAGAAGTCCGAGCGCAAGGCGGCGACGGATTTCCGGAACTATCTGCTGGATGAGGGATTCCGCATGGCCCAGTATTCCATCTACTACCGACTCCTGGACGGCAAGGATGCCGCGGCGGCGATGGAGTCGCGCATCCAGAAGCGACTTCCGCAGAACGGCTCGGTCCATGTGCTCACGATCACGGATAAGCAGTACGAGAGCATCCGGGTCTTCGAGGGCCGGCGCGCCGGCAATCCGGAGAAACCGGGTCAACTCGTGCTGTTCTAGAGAGGCCGCTCCGCTTCCGCTGAGATGGAAGGCCGCAAACACCCTTTTGAATCAGGCATTTGCGGCTTATCCAGCTTAGATCATCCGGACCTGGGCGCCACCCGCAACGCCGCGGCCGGGCCGCCGCCTGGCCAGGCAAGCTTAGATCATCCGGACCTGGGCGCCACCCGCAACCGGCAGAGACCGTTCTCCTCGATCAGCACCAGCTTAGATCATCCGGACCTGGGCGCCACCCGCAACCTGCAGCAGCTGCGGCAGGACCCGGTGTTCAGCTTAGATCATCCGGACCTGGGCGCCACCCGCAACCTACAAGCTCGACGGCAGTGGCGGCGGCGGAGCTTAGATCATCCGGACCTGGGCGCCACCCGCAACCGCGACGAGGCGCTGGATGCGATCAACAAGAGCTTAGATCATCCGGACCTGGGCGCCACCCGCAACGACCAACGCCCACACCTTTGAGCGCGCGGAAGCTTAGATCATCCGGACTTGGGCGCCACCCGCAACACGACGCACAGAATCGGGATGGCCAGAGCCAGCTTAGATCATCCGGACTTGGGCGCCACCCGCAACTCCAGCGGACTGCGGGCGCTGTCAACTGGAAGCTTAGATCATCCGGACTTGGGCGCCACCCGCAACTGCGGGATCTGATGATCGGAGCCGTTGCCGAGCTTAGATCATCCGGACTTGGGCGCCACCCGCAACATGCCGGACCAGCGGTCCATCTGCTTGCGCAGCTTAGATCATCCGGACTTGGGCGCCACCCGCAACCGCCGGGTCGGGAAGCCGGCGGCCTGGCGCAGCTTAGATCATCCGGACTTGGGCGCCACCCGCAACATGAAGGCCGAGCGAGAGGGCCCGCAGCAGAGCTTAGATCATCCGGACTTGGGCGCCACCCGCAACAGCCGTAATGACATCGGCCTCGCCCTCCTGAGCTTAGATCATCCGGACTTGGGCGCCACCCGCAACCGGACCTGAGCCCGTGCGCGGCCCCGCCCTAGCTTAGATCATCCGGACTTGGGCGCCACCCGCAACCGCCGCCAGTCAGCATCCCGTTGGCGCCCAAGCTTAGATCATCCGGACTTGGGCGCCACCCGCAACAACGGCCAGAACACCCCATGGACGCCCGAGAGCTTAGATCATCCGGACTTGGGCGCCACCCGCAACCCGTGTGCTGCGCGACGGCAAGTGCGACGGAGCTTAGATCATCCGGACTTGGGCGCCACCCTCAACCCTGACGCGATAGTCGTCCAAGGCCCGCTCAGCTTAGATCATCCGGACTTGGGCGCCACCCGCAACTTACTCAGGACCGTTTCGTCACGCCCGCCGAGCTTAGATCATCCGGACTTGGGCGCCACCCGCAACGGCCGGGCCAGTTGGAACAGGGAGGTATCGAGCTTAGATCATCCGGACTTGGGCGCCACCCGCAACCGCATCTCGAAGAAGGATGCGAACGCCCTTAGCTTAGATCATCCGGACTTGGGCGCCACCCGCAACCTTGATCTGCTCAAGCCGCTCCCGATCCAGAGCTTAGATCATCCGGACTTGGGCGCCACCCGCAACCCCGAAACAGGCGGCTCGATGCACTCGACTAGCTTAGATCATCCGGACTTGGGCGCCACCCGCAACGTGGCGGTGAGTGCCGCGCAATCCCTGAAGAGCTTAGATCATCCGGACTTGGGCGCCACCCGCAACAACAGGAGGAGTTGGAACGATGGCCGATGTAGCTTAGATCATCCGGACTTGGGCGCCACCCGCAACGCACCCGCGACGCGGATCAGTCGCAGATCGAGCTTAGATCATCCGGACTTGGGCGCCACCCGCAACTGGCGCATCGTGCGGCCCTGGTCGGCGGTAGCTTAGATCATCCGGACTTGGGCGCCACCCGCAACCGAGCGCCGAATCAGCACTTCACCCACCCGCGGGGCCGGCCACCCTCAGATCAGGGAATGCGTGGCCAGGAACAGCAGGCAGCCGACCAGGGCGCCGACCAGCGTGCCGTTGATGCGAATGTACTGCAGGTCGCGGCCGACCGCGAGTTCGATGCGCTCGACCACGGTGCGGGTCTCCCAGCCCTTGACGACCTCGGCGATGAAGCCGCCGATCTCGTGGCGGAAGGGCGGCACCAGGCCGCGCGCGATCTCGGCCAGGCGGCGGTCGAGTCGCTCCTGCATGTGCGGGTCCTGCTCCATCGCGCGCGCCAGCGCCTGCAGGCCGTCGACCAGGGCCTCGCGCAGCGCCGAGTCGGGGTCCTCGAACTCGCCGATCAGGCGCTCGCGCAGATCCTCGCCGAGGCCGGCCAGATAGAGCCGCATCTGCGGGTTGGCGAGCAGCCGGTCGCGCCACTCGGCGACCCGGGCCCGGGTCGCGGGGTCGCTGTGCAGCTCCTCGATCCAGCGGCCGACGGCGGCGTCGAAGCGCCGGCGCGCCTCGTGGTCGCGGGTCGAGAGCTCGGCCAGGATCTCGTCGGCGCCCTCCAGCAGGGCGGTGGCGACCTTGCGGTCGATCGTCTTCGGCACGTACCAGCGGCTGCGGTCGGTGATCACCCGGAACACCCGCTCGCGGTTCTCGGCGAGCAGGCGGCGCACCGTCGCCAGCGCCTGGTCGAAGAGCTCCTGGTGGCGGCCGCCCTCGCGCAGCAGGCCGAGCAGGCGGCCGAGCAGCGGCCCCAGGTCGCGGCCCTTGAGCTCGCGCTCCAGCGCGCCGGCGACGAAGCCGCGGATCTCGCGGTCCTGGATCGATCGCAGCAGCACCGGCGCCGCCGCGGCCAGGCGCTCGACGATCAGCTCGGCGTGCTCGCGCTCGGCCAGCCAGTGCGCCAGGCGCGCCGAGGGCCGCGCGCTGAGCAGCCGGCCGGCGACCAGGTCCGGCTCCAGGAAGTGGTGCTCGACGAAGCGGCCCAGGCCCTCGCCGATGCGCGCCTGGTTGCTCGGGATCACCGCGGTGTGCGGGATCGGCAGGCCGAGCGGGCGGCGGAACAGCGCGGTGACAGCGAACCAGTCCGCCAGGCCGCCGACCAGCGCCGCCTCGCAGCCGGCCTTGGCGAGCAGCACCCAGAAGCCGGGCTCCGGCACCTGCAGGGTCGCGACGAAGCCGGCCGCGACGGCGACCAGCAGCCCGCTCGCCCAGAAGCGGTGGCGGGCGAGGGCGCGGCGCCGGAGGTCGTCGCCGGCGAGGGCGGCGGGGCGGTCGGCGCCGGGCCGATCAGCGGCGGGGCCGGCGGGCGCGGCGTCGCTCGGGGGAGAGGTCATCGGCAGGCGGCTTCCCTATCGGTTGCGGCAGGTCAGAAAATCGGCATCGCGGCGGCTCTTGGCAATGCGGCGCCGGGCTCGAAGCGGGCCGCCGCCTGTGCTATGAGCCCTCCGGCATCCGCTCCGGCGCCTTGTTCAGGCGCCCGCGGACTGCGGTCCCCAGCCGGCGAACTCGGCGAAAACCATCGGGAGCGGCCCCCCTTGCTGATCTCCGAGCTGCCCTCCGCGCTCGCCTGCTTCGACGCGCTGGCCGAACGGCTGGCCGGTCGCCGGGCGGCGCTGTTCCTGGACTACGACGGCACCCTGACGCCGATCGCCGCCCAGCCCGACCAGGCGCTGCTGCCCGCGGCGACCCGCCCGGTGCTCCAGCGGCTCGCGCGCCTGTGCCCGGTCGCCCTGGTCAGCGGCCGGGACCTGGCGACGCTGCGCCGGCTGGTCGAGCTCGAGGGCGTGACCTACGCCGGCGAGCACGGCTTCGATATTCTCCACCCCGACGGCAGCAGCGCGCAGCCGCCGGAGGTCGCGGCCCTGGTGCCGCAGATCGACGCCGCCGAGGCCGACCTGCGCCGGCGCCTCGGCGGGCTCGAGGGCGTCGTGCTGGAGCGCAAGCGCTTCTCGGTCGCGGTCCACTACCGGCACGTGGCGGAGGCGGCGGTCGGGCAGGTGCAAGCCGCGGTCGCCGCGCAGCTCGAGCGTCACCCGCAGATCAAGGCGATGTCCGGCAAGAAGGTCTTCGAGCTGCAGCCGGCGCTCGACTGGCACAAGGGCCGCGCCGTGCTCGCCCTGATGGCCCAGGAGGGCATCGGGGAGGGCATCGGGCTGGAGCACCTGCCGATCTTCCTGGGCGACGACGTCACCGACGAGACCGCCTTCGAGGCGCTCGGCGAGCGCGGCGTCTGCATCGTGCTGGAAGGCGAGGTCGACCGCGAGACCGCGGCCCGCCTGCGGCTCGTCGACCCCGGGGAGGTGCGGACCTTCCTCGAGCGGCTCGCCGACCTGCTGGAGCGCCGCCCGTAGCAGGCGCGGCCGCCCGCCATCGACCCGCCCGCAAAGTAGGGGATCCACCCGCGGCCGATGGCGTTTATGCTTGCGGGAGGCTGCAGTGGCCGGGAGGAGGAAGGTGACGCGCTTGCCCCTGGTGTCGTTCTGCGCCCCCCTGGTGCTCGCCCTCCTGGTCTGCCTGGTGCTCGCCTCGGCCTCGCCGGGCGGGGCCGCGCAGGCCCTCGACGGCGATCCGCTTCGCGCGCAGCTGCCGGCGCCCGAGCACTTCATGCCGGTGCCGGGCGGCCAAATCGGCGTCTCGCGCCGCGAGCGCCGAGCCGGCGCCCTGATCGAGGAGCTCAGGCCGCAGAGCGACGGCGGCATCGTCGTCGGCTACTGCCTGCGCGCCAGCTGCAGCCACATCACCCACCTCGTCGTGCTCCAGGTCTGCTCGAACGCCGTCGGCGGGCCCGGCGGCGCCGACCGGCTGGTGCTCGGCATAGTGCGCCTGCCCTGGGGCCGCACGCCGGGCTACGTCCGCACCCTGCAGGGCCGCGACTACGCCGCCAACTATGCCGCGCGCGGGCCCGCCGAGCAGATCCTGCCGACGATCGAGGGCGGCGGCGGCGAGGCCCTGCTCGCGCTCTCGACGGTCGGCAAGGGGCCGGTCGCGCCGCTGGTCTACGAGGGGCTCGGCGTCGCCCCGGCGCAGAGCCGCGAGACCCTGGCGCTGCAGGTCGTGACGCCGCGCGACTCGGCCGGCGGGCTGCAGAACGCCCGCATCGAGATCCGCCACCTCTGCCAGAAGCACCTCAGCTGACGCCGGAATCCCGGCCGATTCCGAACAGGCTTTGCTTGATCGGCGGCCGCGTGGGCCAATCTGCCCCCCAGGGGCTTCGCCTGGCGGGGCGTCCCGGGAGTCACGCGAATCAAGGAGCAGGCATGACCGAGGGCTGGACGATCGGGACGCTGCTCGCGGCCCTGGAACGGCGCGGCGGGAAGCCGGCGCTGCAGTGGCTCGAGGGCGAGCGGGTCGTGTCGCTGGGCGCGGCGGCGCTCGCCGGACAGGCCCGGCGGCTGGCCCGCGGCTTGCGGGACGCCGGCCTGGAGACCGGCCAGAGCGTCGGGATCCTTGGCCCGAACTCGGCCACCTGGGTGACGGTGCGCCTCGCGATCGGCGCCGCCGGCGGCCTCGCCTCGGCGATCGACGACCTGGCCGACGCCGCCGAGATCGAGCAGCAGGCGCGCGACTCCGGCTGCCGCTTCCTGTTCGCCGCCGCCCATCACCTCGAGACCGCCGGACCCCTGGCCGACAAGCTCGGCCTGCGCCTCTACGCCCTCGAGGAGGAAGCCTCCGGCGCGCCCTCGTGGCGCGAGCTGCTGTCCGAGGGCGACGGACCGCTGCCCGAGGTCGAGCCGGCGAGCGAGGCGATGCTGGTCCATACCTCCGGGACCACCGGGGCGCCCAAGGTCTTCGCGCTGACCTACGAACACCTCTGGGCCAACATCGAGGCGCTGAGCGAAAGCGGCCTGGCCTGGGAGGGCGACCGCTTCCTGCTGCCGCTGCCGCTGCACCACGTCTACCCGCTGACAGTCGGCCTGCTGACGCCGCTGCACCTGGGCGCCTCGGTGACCTTCCCCGAGGGCGTCACCGGGCCGCTGCTGCGCAACGCCCTGACCAGGGCCGAGCCGACGCTGCTGATCGGCGTGCCGCGGCTCTACGCGGCGCTGGTCGCCGCCGTCGACGGACAGGTCGCGGCGCGCGGCGATCTCGTCGGCGGGCTGCTCCGGCGGCTCTTCGACCTCGCCTGGTGGGTCCGACGCAGGACCGGCTTCAATCTCGGCCGGCGGCTCTTCGGCTTCATGCGCGCCAAGATCGCGCCCTCGCTGCGCCTGCTGGTCTCCGGCGGCGCCAAGCTCGACTGGCAGACCGAGAAGAAGCTGGCCGTGCTCGGCTGGGACGTGCGCAGCGGCTACGGCCTCGCCGAGACCGCATCGGTCTTCACCGGCAACCTGCCGGGCGCGACGCGGCTCGGCAGCGAGGGCAAGGCCTTCGGCGTCGGCCAGATGCGCATCGTGCCGCTCGAGGAGACAGAGGACCGCGAGGATACCGCCGGAGGACCCGTTGGCGGCGAGATCCAGCTCAAGGGCCCCAGCGTCTTCGCCGGCTACCGCGACAACGAGGAGGCCAACGCCACGGCCTTCACCGAGGACGGCTGGTTCCGCACCGGCGACCTCGGCCACATCGACGAGGACGGCTACCTCTTCGTCACCGGCCGCGCCAAGGAGCTGATCGTGCTCGGCGGCGGCAAGAACGTCTTTCCCGAGGAGCTCGAGAAGCACTACGGCAAGAGCGACTACGTCCAGGAGGTCGCCGTGCTCGAGAAGGACGGCAACCTCGTCGCCCTGGTCGTGCCCGACTCGTCGGCGATCAAGGCCGCCGGCCTGACCCGGCCCGAGGAGGCGGTGCGCGTGTCGCTGACCGAGCTCGGCCGGGCCCTGCCGGCCTACCAGCGGCTGTCGGGGCTGGCGCTGCTGCGCGAGCCGCCGCCGCGCACCCGGCTCGGCAAGTACCGGCGCTTCCTGCTGCCGAGGCTCTACGACGACGCCAAGGCCGGCCGGCAGCCCGAGGCCAGGGAGCCGAGCGCCGAGGACCGGGCGCTGATGGCCGATCCCAAGGCGGCGGTCGCCGTCGAGATTCTGGCGGCGCGCGCGTCCGGCGGCCGGGTCGATCCCGACGCCGACCTGGCGATGGACCTCAACATCGATTCGCTCGGCTGGGTCTCGGTGTCGCTCGAGCTCGAGAGCCGCCTCGGCATCTCCCTGCCCGAGGCGACGGTCGAGCGCCTGGCGACGGCGCGCGACCTGCTGCAGGCGGTGCGCGACGCCGAGCCGGGCGAGGGCGCCCAGCCGGCGCCGGATCTCGGCGCCTGGCTCGCCGAGCGGCCCTGGCCGCTGCGCGCCGTCGCCGAGCTGCTGCACGGGCTCAACGCGCTGCTCATGGCGCTGCTGTTCCGCTTCGAGGCACAGGGCCGCGAGCACCTGCCGGACGACGCGCCCTTCCTGATCGTCGCCAACCACGCCAGCGACCTGGATCCCAGCGTCGTCGCCGCCGCGCTGACCCCGAGGCTGCGCCGCCGGCTGACCTGGAGCGGCAACCGCAAGCGCCTGTTCCGGGGGCCGCTGACCCGGCTGTTCAGCCGGATCTTCCGGGTCTTACCGGTCGACGAGCGCGACGCCCGCAACGTGCTGGAATCCGGCAAGGCGGTGCTGGCGGCGGGCGAGGGGCTGGTCTGGTTCCCGGAGAGCTGGCGCACGCCCGACGGCCACCTGCAGCGCTTCCTGCCGGGCGTCGGCGAGATCGTGCAGGGGCTCGACCTGCCGATCGTCCCGGTCTACCTCGATGGCACCTTCGAGGCCTGGCCGCGCGACCGCGCCCGGCCGCGCCTGGCCAAGGTCACGGCCCACATCGGCCGGCCGGTCCGCGCCGCCGAGCTGGCCGGGAGGGGCGAGGGCCAGGACGTGGCCGAGCGGATCGCCGACGCCCTGCGCCGGGAGGTCGCCGCCCTGGCGCCGGGCGGTGCCGCGCCGAGCGCCTGAGGGATCTCGCCGAGGGGTAGTGTCTCAGTTTGAAATCTGCGGCTAGGCGTCCTGAAGCTGCGCCTTCAGGAGCCCTTGCAGGTAGTCCGCCAATTCGGACACGTCGAAGTGCCCTTCATTCCAGGCGCGATCGGCAGCCTGGAGCGCGGCATAGTAGGGGGCCCGGTTCTCTCTTATGCGCTCCGGCACGATCTTCCGGCCGGGGAGCAGCGCGCCATGCCTCATGCAAATGAGATAGTAGCAGGCCGCTCTAGCAGTCCGCCCGTTTCCTTCTACGAACGGGTGTATCCAGTTGAGGCGCCACAGTGCGTAGGCGGGCAGCGCAGTAGGGTGCTTAAGTATCGTCCAGTTCTCGTGGACGACAGAAAAGAACCTATCCATTTCGTCTGCCACGCGGTCAAAGTGCGGAGGGACGTGATTGCCGACGTATATTGGATCTTTCCGGTATCTACCGCCAAACTGAGCAATATTCGACACAGCAACTTGGTTAAGGCACCACAGTGTGTACTTGTCGAACGCCTCGATACCCTTCTCTAATCCAATCTCAATACAATTGGAAAGGAGATCATATTGGCGCAGGAGGTTTTGCTCCTGCACTCGATAGAAGAGCTGTTCGTTATCTTCTTTCCTTACGGACATAAGAAAAAGGCCCGCACTGCGGGCCTAGTTCTACGCTCTGAGGCGGATGCTTTGCGAGGCGCGGCGGACACTGTCTTTCGTGATCTCGTCCGTCTGCATCGCGTTGCCATAGGCGAAGCTGATGCGCTGCTCGTGCAGATCCTCCTCCGTGACCTCTCGCTCGCGCGCAGCGGCGAGCAAGGCCACCAGCTCCTCGTCAGCCGCTCTGGTAGAAAGAAATTGCTTGCGGTCAGCCATTTGGTTGGGCTCCTCCTTGAGCTAGAACCATCCCCTACACGAACCGGCGGAGCCGTGACAAGCCGGTCAGGCCCAAGTCCTAGGCCCTCTAACATAGGCTATCTGGCGCGCTTTTTATAGGGCCCGCGCGGCTTCGGCGCCGGCGCCCGCGCGTCGATCAGCCCCACAATCCACTCCATGTCGTGCAGCGTGTCGCTGACACCAGCGGCCATCGCGGGCGTGACCTTCAGCGTCTTGTGGATGCGGCAGAAGTTGTAGAACGTGAAGTAGAGCGCCAGCGCGTGAACGTGGTTCTCGACCTTCTTTGAGAAGGCGTTGGTCAGGCGGGTGAACCGGCGCATGGACATGCGCATGGTCAGGTTCTGCCGCTCGACGTAGCTCGTGCTGATGTGCTTCAGGTCCGGGTCGCCCTCGATCCGCTCCTTGCGGGCGCCGATGCACTCGGCCGGGCTGTAGCGGCCCCGCAGAGCCTCCGGAGCCGTGCCGTAGAGCTTCACCAGCATGGCATAATCCACGTCGCTGCCGAACGCACCCTCGACCGCCTCTAGGTAAGCCTTGTGACCGTCCGTGGTGAGCTGCACCCGGCCGGCGAAGCGCTGGCGCAGATCGTCGATCAGGCCCATGGCGTACTCGCTGTCCCGGCCGCCAACCATGTAGGAGACGATCAGCTTGCTGTCGGCATCGATGGCCGTCCACGTCCAAACGTCGCCGTAGGCCAGATCCTTCCGCTTCGCCGCCTCGACGTTCTTCTGCTTGCTGTAGCAGAACGACCAGATCTCATCGCACTGGACGCGCTTGGCCTTCACGTCGCGCACCGTGGCGTCGTGGTGCTCAAGGCAGGCTTCCCCGGCCTCGACCAGCAACTTGGTCACGGTGTTGATCGAGACGCCGACGACCCGCGAGATCGACCGCATGGAAGATCCCTCCACGAGCATGGCGAGGATCTGGACGCGCCTGGCGAGGGGGAGCTTGTTCATACCCCTCATATATAAACTCTCTTGCTTAGCGTCAAGAACAACAGTTCACTCTAGAAAGGGATATCGTCGTCTAGGTCGGGCGAGTCGGGTGCGGGCGGCTCTGTCCCGAAGTCTGGCGGTGGCTCATGCCGTTCAGCGGGCTCCGGAAGGTCGACAAGGCCGAACGTGTTGGGCGCTGTCCGAGTGAAGATCATCCCCTTGCGCACATAGGCTGAGAGCGACCCGCCAAGAGCTGTGCGGTTCGGCCGGTTAAGCTCTTTCCCCTCAGCTCTCAGGATCTCGTCTACGTGCAGCGGATGCCCCGCCTGCTGAATCGCATCCTTGGCCCTGGCGACCATACTTCCAGGTCGCAGGCTCGTGGCTGCGTTCGGGTCGCTCGCCGTCTCTCTCGGGAATCTCTTCAGCACGTCCTGGAGCGCCTGAAGGTAAACCTTCGCCTCTCGAACCTGCCCCTCAAGAGCCTGAATCTCCTGCTCCTTCTTCTTGATCATGCTCTCGATCTGGCGACGGTCAGCCATATGGGCATTGCTCCTAGCGCAGATGTGACGTGATGTGATAGCTTCGCACAGCATCAACATCAGATCAACGCGCGAGGTGCAGATGCCCGACGTGACCGAACTTCCCGAGGCCCCGAACTATAAGGCAACCATGGAGCGCCTTCGCGAGATCCAGCACGTGTCGCCCTCAGGGGCCGACTATTGGCTTGCCAGGGAGATATGCCCCGTCCTGGGTTACACATGGGAGGGCTTCGAGGGTGCGATGGACAGAGCACTGAGCGCATGCGCAGGCATCGGAGTGACACCGCGCCATCATTTCCGACAGACGTCGGCTATGATGAGACTCGGCAAGGGTGGGCAGCGAAAGGTCCCGGATTGGTTTCTGAGCCGGACGGCCTGCTATCTCGTTGCGATGAACGGCGATCCTACCAAGCCGGAGATCGCGGCGGCTCAAGCCTACTTCACCGTGCAGACCCGCCGTATGGAACTGCGCGATGCTTCCGACGCGCAGCTTGCCCATGACGAGCGACGGCTGGAACTTCGCGAGCGCGTAACGAACTCGCACAAGCGCGTAAGCAAGGCCGCGCAAGAGGCGGGGGTTCGCCCGACACACCAAGGCGTGTTCCACGACGCCAGATACCGCGGCCTCTATGGCGCGCCCCTCAAAGAAGTCCTGGACCGGAAGGGGCTCACGCCCGGTGAGAAGTTGATGGATCGCGCCGGCCCGCTGGAGCTGTCGGCCAACGACTTCCAGATGAACCTAGCTACACAGGTGCTGTCGCGCGAAGGCGTCAACAGCGAATCCACGGCCATCCGCCGCAATCGTGACGTTGCAGAACGGGTCCGCCAAGTGATCGCCGAGAGCGGATCCGCACTGCCAGAAGATTTGCCTGTGGAACCGCCGATCAAGGAAGTCAAAGCCCGACTGCGGACGCAGAAGAAGCTAAAGGGCCCGCCTACTTAGCCCACCGCTTCTCGGCAGCCTTTCGGGCAATCTCCCTGCGCTGCTCTGGCGTCAAGCTATCGGCGCGCGCCTTGCCACCCTTCCGGCCCATGGCCTGCGCGGCCTTGTCCTTGCCGTCGTCCTGCTCGGTCTGCTCCTCGATCTCGCCAGTGGCGATGCGAGCGACCATGACGGCGGCGCCAACCACGTCGGCGGGGCGCTTCTCGCCCTTGGGGCCTCTAGGCATCGGCATCCTCGTATGCGGCAAGAAGCCCCGGCAGCTCAGCGATATGAGCTTCAATGCTTGCTCTGACCTGACGCCGCTCTGCCGGGGTGTGCGGTTTGGTGGCAAGTTCATGCCAGTTAAGCTGGATCGTCTCCAGCTTGGTGTCGATGTCTCGCTTGATCTCAGCCTTGCTCAAGGCTCACGGCCCTCCCATGCTTGCCCCTAAGCATATAGGGAGCCGGGGCGTCGAGCGAACCCCGCGTCAAGGGCTGCGGATTTCAAACTGAGACACTACCCGCCGAGGCCCCGCCTGGACCCGTCCGCGTCCCGCGCCTAAGCTGCCGCCCACCCGACAAGGAGCACTCGATGACCGATCTCGCCCCCCAGGCCGCCCCTCAGTCTGCCGCCGAGTCTGTCGCCGATGCCGGCGCCGGCCGCTCGCGCTGGAGCGCCGAGGAATGGCGCCGCCGCGTCGAACTGGCCGCCTGCTACCGCCTGATCGCGCGCTACGGCCTGACCGACCTCGTCTACACCCACATCTCGGCGCGCGTGCCCGGGCGCCACGACCAGTTCCTGATCAACGGCTACGGCCTGCTGTTCGAGGAGATCACGGCCTCGAGCCTGGTCAAGATCGACCTCGAAGGCAAGCCGGTCGAGGACAGCAACTGGGACGTCAATCCCGCCGGCTTCACCATCCACAGCGCCGTCCACCAGGTGCGCCACGACGCCGAGTGCGTGGTCCACACCCACACCGTCGCCGGCATGGCGGTGGCGGCCCAGCAGGAAGGCCTGCTGCCGCTCAACCAGATGTCGATGCAGTTCCACGGCCGCCTCGCCTACCACGACTACGAGGGCATCGCGCTCGACCTCGACGAGCGCGGGCGGCTGCAGCGCGACCTCGGCGACCAGCCCTGCATGATCCTGCGCAACCACGGCCTGCTGACCGTGGGCAGCTCGGTCGCCGAGGGCTTCAGCCTGATGTACTACCTGAACAAGGCCTGCGAGCTGCAGGTCGCGGCGCTGGCCGGCGGCCGTCCGGTCACGCTTCCCGCCCCCGAGGTGTGCGCCCACGCCGCCGCGCAGTTCGACGTCGGCACGCCGACGGCCGGGCAGCTGGAATGGCGGGCGCTGCTGCGCCGCCTCGACCGCGAGGAGCCGGACTACAAGAGCTGAGGCCCGGCCGGCGCATGTCCGGAATGATGCCGCGATCCGGGGTCCAGGGGCACCGCCGGGCACATCAGCGCTGCAACTCTTCGTAGAGGTCCCGCCAGTCAGGACCGCGCAGGGCCGGCGCCGCGCCGGCACCCGGCCCGCGCTCAGCCGGCGTTCAGCGGGACGCGGCGGATCTGGCGGCGCTCGACCTGGGCGGCGAGTACGTAGCCGACCGTACGCACGGTCTTGATCAGCGCCGGCTTGCCCGGGTTCTCCTCGATCTTCTTGCGCAGGCGGCCGATCAGGACGTCGATCGAGCGGTCGTAGGGCGACCACTCGCGCGAGCGGGTCTTGTCGAGCAGCTGGTCGCGCGACAGCGGCCGGTTCGGCGCCTCGGCCAGCGCCAGGAGCAGGTCGAACTCGCCGGCCGTCAGCTCGATGTCGCGGCCGCCGCCGTCGGTCAGGGTGCGGCGCGTGACGTCGATGTCGTAGCCGGTGAAGCTGTAGACGGTCGAGGTTCCGCTGGGGTCGATGGCGCGGCCGAGACCGTCGGCGCGACGCAGCACGCTGCGTACGCGCGCGATCAGCTCGTTCGGGTTGAAGGGCTTGCAGACGTAGTCGTCGGCGCCCGATTCCAGTCCGTGGACCCGGTCGTCGGGGCCGTCGACACCGGTCAGCATGATGACCGGCAGGTCGCTCGATTCGCGCAGCTGGCGCAGCGCCTCGAAGCCGTCTCCGTCGGGCAGCAGGACGTCGAGCAGGACGAGGTCGACGCCGCCCTCCGCGACGGCCCTGCGCATGTCGCGGGCGCGCGGGACCGCCTCGACCCGGTAGCCCGCCCGCCCCAGGAGCGTGGATACCATCGCGCGGACCTGCGCGTCGTCCTCTACGACCAGAATGCGCGAAGAGTTCGCCAAGCACCGCCCCCGGAAAGTCTTGCAGCGTTTCTATAGTATCGGGGTACGCGCGACAAGCGACCGGCGGCCGCCAGATTGGCCCCGCCGCGGGGAGCGCGAGGCGGCCCTTCGGCGGGGCAAGGGAACTCCTCGCCCAAAAACGCATTCTCGCCATGGAGCGTCCGCAGGCTCGCCGCGCTTCGTTGCATTCATTTGGTGGCGGTAGCGGCTTGCGCGCCGGAGAGGGCGCTCCAAGCTATCTGGACATCCTACGCATGAGGTACTTTGAGATGACGCAACAGGCGGGGTCCCAGCCCGGTCCGGTGACGGTCGTGCCGGCATCTCCGGCCGTTCTCTTCGACGCCGGGGACTTGGTGGTTCCGGCGACGCAGCGCTTGGCGATGCCGGTCCAGCGCCTGGAGCCGGCGCCGCTGCGCCGTCTGTTCGGCGAGCCGGAGCGTCTGGCACCCGTTCCCCTGTCGATCCCCACGCGCCGCGACGACCGCCGTTGAGCGGCTGAGCCTTCATGGCCCGCGTGCAGCGTCTCGAAGCGGTCCTGAACCGCTCGCTGGTCTTCGTCGCGGCGACGATCACCGCGGCGATCGCCGCCTCCGCCTTCGGCGGAGTGCTGGCGGTCGACGGCTGGCAGGCGCTGGACGTGGCTCTGCTCGGCCTGTTCGGCCTGCTGACCTTCTGGATCGCGATCCCCGCCTGGGCGTCGCTGGCCGGCGCGCTGGCGAGGCTCGGCGGCTGGCGTCCCGCGGGTTTCCGGCGCGCCGAGCCTGACGCCGAGCAGCGCCGCCGCACGGCGGTGGTCATGCCGATCTACAACGAGGAGACCGGGCCGGTTTTCGCCAACCTCGAGGCGATGATCGAGGATCTGGAGCGGCTCGGTGCCGCCGAGCGCTTCGACTTCTTCGTCCTCTCCGACACCACCGACGCCGGCGTCTGGCTCGCGGAGGAGGCCGCCTGGGCCGCGCTGCGCCAGCGCCTCGGGCCCCGCGCCCGGCTGTTCTACCGGCGCCGGGCGGTCAACCACGAGCGCAAGAGCGGCAACCTCGCCGACTTCGTGACGCGCTGGGGCGGCGGCTACGACTTCATGCTGGTGCTCGACGCCGACAGCCTGATGTCTGGCGAGACCATGGTCGAGATGGTCCGGCGCCTGGCCGCCAATCCGGAGGTGGCGCTGATCCAGGTGCCGCCGCGTTCGATCGGCCGGACCTCGCTCTTCGCCCGTTTCCAGCAGTTCTCCGGCGCCCTGGTCGGGCGCACCGCGGCCCAGGGCCAGGCCTTCTGGCAGCTCGGCGAGGGCAACTACTGGGGCCACAACGCGATCCTGCGGGTCGCCGCCTTCGCCGGCAGCTGCGGCCTGCCGCAGCTGCCCGGGCGCCGGCCCTTCGGCGGCGCCATCCTGAGCCACGACTTCGTCGAGGCGGCGCTGCTGCGCCGGGCCGGCTGGAAGGTCTGGATGTGCCCCGAGCTGGGCGGCAGCTGGGAGGAGCCGCCGCCGAGCCTGCTCGACTTCGCGGTGCGCGACCGGCGCTGGTGCCAGGGCAACATCCAGCATGCCGCCGTGGTGCCGGCCGAGGGCCTGCACGCGCTCAGCCGCGCGCACCTGCTGATGGGCATCCTGTCCTATGTCGCGGCGCCGCTGTGGCTGCTGTTCCTCTGCGGCGGGCTGCTGCTCGGGTTCGAGCAGGCCCTGACCACGCCGGACTACTTCGTGCCGGGCGATCCCTTCCCGGTCTGGCCGGCCTCGGTCGCCGCCGACGCCCTGCGCCTGTTCGGGCTCAGCCTCGTGCTGCTGTTCGTGCCCAAGGTCATCGCCTGGCTGGAGGCGATGCTCGACGGCACCCTGGCGCGGCAGCTCGGCGGCCGGCTCGGCCTGACCCTGTCGCTGCTGCTCGAGAGCGTGATCGCGACGCTGCTGGCGCCGGCCATGATGCTGCTGCACAGCCGCTTCGTCATCGAGGCCCTGTCGGGCGCGGACAGCGGCTGGCGCCCGCAGCAGCGCCGCGAGGGCGACTTTCCCTTCGGCGCCGCGCTCAAGGCCCATGGCGGCGAGGTCGCGATCGGCATCCTGCTCGGCATCGCCGCGGGCCTGCTGCCGGGCACGCTCGGCTGGTGGTACGTGCCGCTGGCCGGCGGCCTGCTGCTGACGCCCCTGCTGAGCTGGCTTTCGGCCAAGCGCTCGGTCGGCGCCTGGCTGGCGCGCCGCGGCCTGTTCCTGATCCCCGAGGAAACCGCGCCGCCGACGGTCGTGCTGCGAGCGCGCCAGCTCGCCGCTGCCGCCGCCGCCGAGCCGATCGAGAACCCGCTCGCTGCCGTTGCCGGCGACCGCGGCCTCTGGACCCTGCACAGCGCCATCCTGGCCGCGGTCGGCGAGACCGCGCCGGCCGGCGCGGCGCTCGAGGACGCGCGCGTCAAGTTCGCCCGCGGCGTCGAGCTGACCGGCAAGGAGCAGGCGCTGCTGCTCGCCGACCCGCAGACGGTCGAACGCCTGAGCGACGGCGCCGCCTGGCGGCTCACCGCTCCCGAAGGTTCTCCAGAGGGAAGTCCGCCGTCTCCCGCAGTAGCGTGACCAGCGCCTCGGCGGCCGCAGAGACGAGCCGCTCGCCGAGCTCGGCCGAGGCCAGCCGGGGGTCGCCGCAGGCGCCGGAGGGGTGCAGGTCCTGGGTCATCCAGGCGAAGGGCGTCGGACCGAGCGCGTTCAAGTGGCGGTAGGACGCGGCCCAGCCGGCGCTGGCCGAGGCGAACTCGGCGAAGCGCTCGCGGCGCACCAGCTCGGGACGCAGGAACAGCATCATCGAGGTCTCGACCGCGCCGGCGTGGATGCCGTGGCGCAGCTCGGCTTCGGGCAGGCTGCCGGCCGGCAGCACCGTGGCCGGCGGCGCCAGGCGCCACCAGTCGGCCTGGACGACGAGCATGCGGCGCTCGACGCGCAGGCGGCGCGCCGCCAGGTCGAGGATCTGCGGCTGGCCGCCATGGCTGTTGAAGATCACCAGCTTGCGCAGGCCGGCGCGGGCCAGGGAGCGTCCGATGTCGTGCCAGACGTGGGCGAGCCGCCCGGGCTCGATGGTCAGGGTGCCGGGAAAGGCCTGGTGCTCCTCGGAGCGGCCGTAGACGAGCTCGGGCAGGATGCGGGCGCCCAGGTCGCCGGGCATCTGCGCCGTGGCCTGGCGCAGGATGCCGCGGTTGATCTCGGCGTCGACCGACAGCGGCAGGTGCGGGCCGTGCTGCTCGGTGGCCGAGACCGGCAGCACCAGGACGGTGCGTTCCGGGTCGAGCGCCTCGACCTCGGGCCAGGTCAGGTCTGCGAAGTTTCGGGCGATCACGGCGGGCGTATCCAGGCTAGGCTGGGGCGATGACGGAGCACAGCTATAGCAGCCCGCCGCCCCTCGGTCAGGCCCCCTCCAGCCGGATCGCGCTGCTCTGCCCGTGGAGCGGCGAGGGCCCGGACCCCACCCGGGCGCGCCATCGCCTGCTGCGCAGCGGCCTGCTGTCCCTGGCGGCGGCGGGCCTGCTGCTCGGCCTGCTCGGACTCTGGTCGAGCTGGGCGCTCGGCCTGGCGCCGGCGATCGCCGTGCGGGCCCTGCTGCTCTACGCCGGCCTGGCGCTGCTCGTCCTGTTCGGGTTGCCGGGCCACCTGCCGCTGACCCGCTTCGGGCCGGCCAACGCCATCACCCTGCTGCGGGCGGCGGTGGCCTGCTGGCTGGCCGCCCTGATCGGCCAGGACCTGCCGCCCGGGCTCGCCTGGCTGCCGGCGCCGGTCGCCGGCTTCGCCCTGCTGCTCGACGGCTTCGACGGCTGGGCGGCGCGGCGCGGCGGCTGGGCGAGCGCCTTCGGCGCCCGCTTCGACCTGGAGTCGGACGCCTTCTTCCTGGCCGTGCTGGCCGGCCTCGCCGTCGATCAGGACCGCCTCGGCCCCTGGATCCTGCTCGCCGGGGCGCTGCGCTACCTCTTCGTCGCCGCGGGACGGCTCGGGCCTTGGCTGCGCCGGCCGCTCGCGCCATGCTGGAGCCGGAAGGCGGCCTACGTGCTGACCGCGGGCGTGCTGGTCGGCTGCCTGGTGCCGGGGGTGCCCGCGGCCGTCGCGGAACCGGCGGCGGCGGGCGCGCTGGCCCTGCTCGTCGCTTCCTTCCTGCGCGACGTCGCGACGCTCCGACGAACCGACCCTGGAGACCGCCCATGAGCCCTCTGCCCCCCGCCGCCCTCTGCCGCGCCCCGGTCCTAGGCCCGTCCCTGGCCCTGGCGCTGGTTTTCCTGTCCTCGACCGCGGCGCGCGCCGAGCCGGCGCGCTACGAGATCGATCCCGAGCATACGACCATCGCCTTCCTGGTCTCCCACATCGGCTACCAGAAGGTGCTCGGCCGCTTCACCGACTTCAGCGGCAGCTTCCAGTTCGACGAGCAGGCCCCGAGCCTGTCGGATCTCGAGGTGACGATCGAGGCCGACAGCATCGAGACCGAGCACCGCCGCCGCGACGAGCACCTGCGGAGCGACGACTTCCTGTACGAGGACGAGCACCCGGAGATCCGCTTCGTGATGACCGGCGCCGAGCCGGCCGGCGCGCGCAGCGGCACGGTTTCCGGCGACCTCACCCTGCGCGGCGTGACGCGTCCGGTCGCGCTGGACGTCACCTGGAACAAGACCGGGCCCTATCCCTTCGGCGACACCTACGTCACCGGCATCTCGGCGCGCACCAGCTTCCTGCGCAGCGAGTTCGGCATGGACTACGGCGTCGCCGACGGCCTGGTCGGCGACGAGGTCGAGGTGATCATCGAGCTCGAGGCGATCCGCGAGTAGCCGCGCGGCGGGGAAGGCAGCCATGACCGGTGCCTCGCCCGAGGAGGGCCTGCTCGCGGCCGAGGCCGGCCTCTACGAGCCGCTGCAACGGCCGGCCTGGTGCCTGGGCCACCTCGGCCAGAGCCTGGACGGCTTCGTCGGCACGCTCGAGGGCCGGCTCGACGCGATCAACGGGCCGGAGAACCTCGACCACCTGCACCGGCTGCGGGCGTTTGCCGACGCGGTCCTGGTCGGCGCGGGCACGGTCGCGGTGGACGATCCGCGTCTGACGGTGCGCCGGGTCGCGGGCGAGCATCCGGTGCGCGTGGTGCTCGATCCCCGCGGCGCGCTGCGGCCGGACCACCGGATCTTCCAGGACGGCGAGGCTGCGACTCTGCAGGTCTGCCTGGCGCCGGGGGAGGCGCCCGGCCGGGCCGAGCGGCTGGTCGTCGCCGGCCACGACGGCGCGCTGTCGCTGCCCGACCTGGTCGAGCGGCTCGCGGACCGCGGCTTGCGGCGGCTCTTCGTCGAGGGCGGCGGCATCACGGTCTCGCGCTTCCTCGCCGCCGGCCTGCTCGACCGCCTGCAGATCTGCGTGGCGCCGCTGCTGCTCGGCGGCGGCCGCCGCGGCCTCGCGCTGCCGCCGGCCCGGACCCTGGACGAGGCGCTGCGCGCGCCCTGCCGCCGCTACGTCATGGGCGAGGACGTCCTGTTCGACTTCGCGCTGCGCGGCTAGGGCCGCGTCAGCCGGAAAGCGGCAGGGCGAGGAGGTCGCGGTGGCCGACGCGCAGGCCCAGACGGCCCTCCTCCAGATCTTCCAGACGGCTTGAAAGCCAATTCGTTACGACACTTTTCTCGACTTGCTTCTGAACCTCTCCGGCGGCCGTGACGCCGCTCAGCCAGGCCTCGGCCAGGGCCGCGTCCTCGCGGCCGAGGTTCCAGTCGCTGGCGGCGGTCGCGACCTGGTAGCCGGCCTCGCGGAGCAGGTCCTCGGCGCGCGCCGGCGCCTCGCCACCCAGGGCCTGGCCGAGGCCTTTCGACCCTCTCAGGTCGGCGGCGAAGGCGTCCAGCACCGGGCCGTCGGCGGCGTGCGGCGGCGCCAGCTCGACCCGGCCGTCGATGCTCAGGGCAAAGTAGAAGGGGGCCCCCGGGTGCCGCCGGATCAGGTCCTCCAGCCAGCGCTCCGAGACGAGGTCGAGCAGCGCCGAGGCGGTGACCAGGTCGGCCGCCGGCCAGTCGAAGCCCCCGAGGTCGGCGCAGCGCGTCTCCAGCGTCGCCGACCAGCCGGCGCCGGAGAGCTGGGCCGGCAGGCGGGCGAGCAGGGCAGGGTCGTGGTCGACGGCGGTCCAGCGCTGGCCGACGCCGAGGTAGGGCGCCAGCGCGCGCAGGTTCGCGCCGCTGCCGCAGCCGAGGTCGAGGACGCTGAGCCCGCTGCGCTCCGGCGCCCAGGTTTCGAGCAGACGCAGCAGCCCGCGATCGCGGCTGCGGGCGTCGGCCGCTTCGCGCAAGGCCAGCCAGTCGGCGGTGAAGTCACCCATCGCAGGAAAGACGGCCGACGTCCGTCCGGGTTCCCCCGGCCGCCGGCCTTGCCGTCCAGGGTTCCGCAAGCGCGCGCTCGAAGGCCAGGGTCGCCTCGTCCCAGCTCGGCAGCAGCTCGCGGGCGCGGCGCGCGGCGGCGGCGAGGGCGCGGCGCCGCTGCGGCTCGGCGAGCAGGGCTTCCAGGGTGCCGGCCAGGGCATCGGGATCGGCCGTGGCGAGGCTGGCGAGGCTGCCCGGCGGCAGCTCGCCGACGATGGCGGCGCTGTCGCCGCAGACCACCGGCAGGCCGCGCGCCAGCGCCTCGGCGATGGCCATGCCGTAGCCCTCGAGCCGGGACGGCAGGACGAAGAGGTCCGCGGAGTCATAGAGCGGCGCCAGCTCGGCCGCCTCGACCTCGCCGGGCAGGCGGATCCGGCCGGCCAGGCCGAGGGCCGCGATCCGCGCCCGCAGCCGCGCGGCGAAGGCGGCGTCGCGCGCCGCGCCGGCCAGGGTCAGCCGCCAGGGCAGGGCGGCGAGCCGCCCGAGCGCCTCGACCAGCAGGTCCTGGCCCTTGCGCGGGATCAGCGCGCCGACGCTCAGCAGGTGCGGCGGCGCGCCCGCGGCGCTGCCGGTCGCCAGGGACGCGCGCTCCGTGCCCGGCGGCACGACGCGCAGCCGCGCCGCCGGCACCGCGTAGTCGCGGCGCAGGCCCTCGGCGGTCGCCCGGGAGGTCGTCACCACGACCTGGGCCTCGGCCAGGCTCCGCCGCTCGCTGTCGCGCAGCGCCTGGGCCTGCGCCGGCGTTAGGCCGGTCTCGGCGGCGAGCGGGTGGTGGACCAGGATGTGCAGCGGCAGGCGGCGGCCCAGCCGCGCCATCGCTTCCGGCATGACTCCGGCCGCCAGGCCGTCGACGACCAGCGGGCAGCCGTCGGGCAGGGCGTCGAGGCGGGCGGCGGCCTCGGCGAGGAGCTCCGGGCCGGCCAGCGGAAAGCCCTCCGGCAGCTCGAGGACCTCGATCGCCCGGCCGCGCGCGCGCAGGCCCTCGAGGATGCGCCGGTCGTAGAGGAAGCCGCCGGTCAGCGTCTCCAGGCGACCCGGCACGGCGAAGGCCAGAGGGGTACCGGCCCGCGTCACCCGGGCAGGTCCGCCTCGTAGGCGGCCCAGGCGACATGGGACTCGCCGAGCGTCACCTTGAGCGCCTCGAGATCCCGCGCGGCCTCGCCGAGCGTGCCCGCGGCGATCGCCTCGGCCAGCCGCTGCCAGATCCAGCGGGCCAGGAACTCGGTGGTCGTGTTCCGGCCCTCGAAGTCGGCGAGCTCGTCGAGGTTGCGGTAGTTGATCGGCGCCAGCACCGCCTTCAGCGCTTCGCCGGCCTTGCCGATGTCGACGACGAGCCCGTCGGCGTCGAGCGACCGGCGGCGGAACTCGGCGTCGACGAGGTAGGTCGCCCCGTGCAGGCCCTGGGCGGGCCCGAAGATCGCGCCGCGGAAGCTGTGGGCGATCATGACGTGGTCGCGCACGGTCAGGGAGAACATCGGCGGGCAGGCTCCTCGGGATCGTTGCTGGGGGGCGTTTGCGGGTCAGGGCTCGTAGCGGATCCGGGCGCAGAGCGCGCCGCCCCCGGGGCCGAGCAGGGCGGGCAGGGCCTCCGGCAGTTCGGCGAAGGTCAGCTCGTGGGTGAACAGGGAGGCGAGCGGCGCCTCGGCCAGCAGCGCCAGAGCCAGGGCCAGGCGGTCGCGGTGGCTGCGCCGGGCCCGGCGCGCCGTCGCGACGCTGCCGACCTGGGAGGACAGCAGCGTCAGGCGCTTGGCGTGGAAGTCCTCGCCGAGCGGCAGCGCCACCGGCCGGTCGCCGTACCAGGAGAGCTCGACCAGGGTCGCCTCGAAGCCGGCGAGGCCGAGCGCGGTCGCGGCGCCGGCCGCGCTGGCCGAGCAGTGGAACACCAGGTCGCAGTCGCCGGTGGTCCCTGCCGCCGCCTCGGGTGCGGCGAAGCCGACGCCGAGCGCCTCGGCGACCGAGCGCCGCGCCGGCTCGAGGTCGACCAGGGTGACCGCGCAGCCGGGGATCCGGCCGCACAGCCAGGCGACCAGGCAGCCGAGCAGGCCGCCGCCGACCACGGCGATGCGGTCGCCCACGCGCGGGCCGGCGTCCCAGAGGGCGTTGACGGCGGTCTCCAGGTTGGCCGCCAGCACCGCGCGCTCCGGCGGCAGGCCGGCCGGCAGGGGCAGCAGCGCCTCGGCCGGCACGCGGTAGAACTCCTGGTGCGGGTGCAGGCAGAAGACCGTCTGTCCGAGCAGCGCCGGCGGGCCCTCCTCGACCTCGCCGACCGAGACGTAGCCGTATTTGACCGGGAAGGGGAAGTCGCCCTCCTGGAAGGGCGCGCGCATGCACTGGCCCTGGCTCGCCGGCACGCGGCCGGCGAAGACCAGGGACTCGGTGCCGCGGCTGAGCGCGCCCCAGCGGGCGCGGACCAGCGCCGTGCCCTGGGCGGCCGGGCCCGGCGGCGCCTCGCGCAGCTCCGCCCGGCCCGGGGCCGTGTACCAGAGAGCGCGGGGCGGGCGGCCGGTCATGGCCACCAAGCTAGGCGATTGTCCGCTGCGCGCAACCTCCCGCGGCGCGGACAGCGGCCCGCACGGCTGCCATGCCTTGCCCGAGGGCGCCCGGCGACCCTAGTCTCGCGCCGAACGAAGCCGGCGGCCCGGGCGCGAACCCGGGCGCGCGCCCTTGGACCCTGCAGACGAGACCGACCCCATGCCGCTGTCTTCCGAAGCCGGCGCCGGCCGGCCGCGGCAACCCGGTTTGTCGCGTGTCCTGCTGACCGTCTACCTGCCCTTCGCCTCGGGCTACTTCCTGTCCTACCTCTACCGCTCGGTGAACGCGGTGATCTCGGGGCGCCTGATCGACGACCTGGCGCTCAGCGCCAGCGATCTCGGGCTGCTGACCGCCGCCTACTTCCTGGCCTTCGCCTGCTTCCAGCTGCCGCTCGGCGTCCTGCTCGACCGCTTCGGCGCGCGCCGCGTCCAGACCGTGCTGCTGCTGGTCGCCGCGGGGGGCGCGCTGGTCTTCTCGCTGGGCGACGACCTGGCGCAGCTGATCGCCGGCCGTGCCCTGATCGGCCTCGGCGTCGCCGGCTGCCTGATGGCCTCCTTCAAGGCGATCTCCGTCTGGTTCGACCAGGACCGCTGGCCGCTGCTCAACGGCTGCGTGCTGGCCATGGGCGGGCTCGGCGCGACCATGGCGACCGAGCCGGTCGAGCTGGCGATGAGCCTGACCGACTGGCGCGGCCTCTTCGCGATCCTGTCCGGCCTGACCGTGCTGGTCGCCCTGGCGATCTACTTCGTCGTGCCGGAGCGTCCGGACCAGCCGGCGCCGGGGCGGCTCTCGGACCAGCTCGCCGGCGTGCGCCGGATTTTCGCCAGCCGGGTCTACTGGGCGCTCGTGCCGATGGCGACGGCCAGCCTGGCGACCGGCCTGGCGGTCCACACGCTGTGGGCGGGTCCCTGGCTGCGCGACGTCGCCGGCCTCGACCAGGCCGAGGTCGCGCGCTACCTGCTGGTCACCGCGATAGCGCTGACCGTCGGCTTCATGGCGGGCGGCCTGCTCGCCGACCGCCTGCGCAAGCTCGGCATCGGGCTCGAGAAGCTGCTGATCGCCGACATCCTGATCTTCGCCGCGATCCAGGCGGTGCTGGTGTTCCGGCTCGACGTGCACGCGATGTGGCCCTGGATCGCCTTCGGCTTCTTCTCGAACCTCGGCACGGTCTACGTCTTTCCGCTGCTGGCGCGCTCCTTCCCCCTGGCCTATGCCGGGCGGGCCAACACGGCGGTGAACCTCGTGATGTTCTTCGCCGTCTTCGGCGTCCAGTACGCGATCGGCGGCATCCTCGACCTCTGGCAGCCGGACGCCGAGGGCCGCTATCCGGCCGAGGCCCATTCCGTCGCCCTGGGCGTCTTCCTGGCGCTGCAGATCGTCGGCCTGGTCTGGTACCTGATCTTCCGGCCGCGCAACATGGGCGAGCCGGCGCCGTGACGCGCCGGTGAAGGCGCAGTGAGACTGCAGTCGTGAGGCCGCAGCCGTGAAGGCGCTGCTGTCGGGCGCCCTGATGGAGGGCCCGCGCGGCCGGCGGATCGCCTACGCCCTGCTGCTGGTCGCGCCTGCGCTCTTCGCCACCAACATCCTGGTCGCGCGCGCCACCGCCGACTTCATCCCGCCGGTCGCGCTGGCCTTCTGGCGCTGGTTCCTGGTGCTGCTCCTGCTGCTGCCGCTGTGCGGCGCCGACCTCTGGCGCCAGCGCTGGGCGGCGCTCGCCGAATGGCGCAGCCTGCTGCTGCTCGGCACGCTCGGCATGGGCATCTGCGGCGCTTTCGTCTACATCGGCGCCGACACCACCAGCGCGACCAACATCGGCCTGATCTACGCCGCCTCGCCGGTCTTCATCGGGCTGTTCGCGGCGCTGTTCTTCGGCGAGCGGCTGGGCGCGCCGCAGATCGCCGGCGCCGCCTGCGCCCTGGCCGGCGTCGTGGTGCTGGTGTGCCGTGGCGACCCGGACGTGCTGCTCGGCCTGCGCTTCGTCGTCGGCGATCTCTGGATCGCGACCTCGGCGCTCTGCTGGGCGGTCTACTCGGTCGTGCTGCGCTACGTGCCGAGCCGGCTCGACGGCATGACCCGCTTCGCCGCGATCTGCCTGTGCGGCGTCGCCGTGCTGCTGCCCGGCCACCTCTGGGAGGCGATGGCGGTCGGACTGCCCAGCCTTGACCGCCGCACCGTCGGCTTCGTGCTGCTGATCGCCCTGGTCGCCGGCTTCGCCGCCTACCAGGTCTACGGGCTGATCCAGCGCTCCCTGGGCGCGGCCCGCGCCGGGCTGCTGATGTACCTGATACCGCTCTACAACGCCGGCCTGGCGGTGCTGCTGCTGGACGAGCAGCTGCAGCGCTACCACCTGCTCGGGGCGGCCCTGGTGGTGCCCGGCCTGCTGCTCGCGAACGCCTGGCCGCAGCGTCGGGCGGCGCGACCGTGAGGGGGCGAGGCGGAAAAGCGCGCCGCCACGATCTTGCCTCTTTTGGAACGCTTCTCCGCCACGATTAATTTCAACATAGCTAACACGGAGACTTCCCCTCTCTGTCCGAGGCCTGCCAGTCGGCCTCACGCCCCCAAGAGTGACTGGTAGACGGCCGCCGGCCCCCCCCCCCCCCCCCCCCCCGGGGGGGGGGGG
>NZ_JBBDQW010000017.1:0-14180 GCF_040905785.1 Tistlia sp. | reverse complement strand
GAGACCGTCGCCGCGCTCGAGAGCCTGCCCGACCCCCGGGCGGCGGTCGCCTTTTGCGGCCCGATCCGGCCGCGCGACGGTCCACCCCTCCCATCTCTCTCGACACCCGGTGGCGCTCTGCTGTAGCCCCTTGCGGCATGAACGGCAGGGCGAGCGCGGGGGAGATCGGGGCGGCGCCGCTGGCGGCCGAGGCGCTGGCCTGCCGGCGCGCCGAGCGGACGGTCTTCGAGCGGCTCGGCTTCCGGCTCGATCCGGGCGGCCTGCTGCTGCTCACGGGCGCCAACGGCAGCGGCAAGTCGAGCCTGCTGCGGCTCCTCGCCGGTCTGCTGCGGCCGGACGCCGGGCAGCTGTCCTATGGCGGCACCCCCGTCTTCGAGGATCTCGCCGCCTACCGGCGCCAGCTGCACTTCCTGGGCCACCAGGACGCCGCCAAGCCGGTGCTGAGCGGTCGCGAGAACCTGGCCTTCTGGTGCCGCCTGCGCGGCGCGGGCCTCGGGCGGCTCGAGGCGGCGCTGGCGGCCTTCCGGCTCGAGGCGCTGGCGGGCCAGCCGGTGCGGCTCTATTCGGCGGGGCAGCGCCGGCGCCTGGCGCTGGCGCGCCTGCTCGCGGCGCCGGCGCCGCTGTGGCTGCTCGACGAGCCGAGCGTCGGCCTCGACAGCGCCGCCCTGGCGAGCCTGGTCGAGGCGCTCGAGGCGCACCGCGCCGGCGGCGGCCTGGTCGTGCTGGCGACCCACGTCGAGCTCGGCCTGGCGGCGCCCCAGACCCTGGCGCTCGGCGAGCATGCGCCGGCGCCGCTGGAGCCGGGGGAGTGGCGCTGGTGAGCGGCCTCTCCGCCGCCCTGGCCCCCCTCCTGGCCCCCCTGGGCGCCCTGGTCCGGCGCGAGCTTCGCCTGGCGCTGCGCCAGCGCGGCGACCTGCTGACCGCGGTGCTGTTCTTCCTGCTGACCGCCGCGCTCTTTCCCTTCGGCATCGGGCCGGAGCCGAACCTGCTGCTGCGCATCGCGCCCGGCATCCTGTGGGTGACCGCGCTGCTCGCCGTGCTGCTCTCGCTCGAGCGGCTGTACCTCTCCGACTGGGAGGACGGGTCGCTCGACCTGCTGCTGCTCGCCGCACCGCCGCTCGAGGCGGTCGTGCTCGCCAAGGTGCTGGTGCACTGGCTGACCAGCGGCCTGCCGATCCTGCTGGCGACGCCGCTCGCGGCACTGCTCTACGGCCTGCCGGCGGAGGCGCTGCCGGTGCTGCTGCTGGCGCTGGCGCTGGGCACCCCGAGCCTCAGCCTGCTCGGCGCGACGGCCGCCGCCCTGACCCTCGGCGCGCGGCGCGGCGGCGTGCTGCTGCCGCTGCTGACCATGCCGCTCTACGTGCCGGTCCTGGTGTTCGGCGTCGCCGCGGTCGACGCCAGCCTGGCCGGCATGAGCGCGCGGCCGCACCTGCTGCTGCTCGGTGCCCTGTTGCTGGTCAGCCTGCCGGTCGCCGCGCTTTCCGGCGCCGCCGCCTTGAGGCAGACTGCCGAGTGAGGCGCGGCCGGCTGATCGAGATCAAGGCGGGCAGCGACGTCCTGTCGCTTGATCGGGGCCCTCGGAGCGGACAGAACAGACAGCGTGAGTGATATCGCCCGCAGCACCGGCGGTGCCTGGTTGCACCGTTTCGCCAGTCCGGCGCGCTTCCTGCGCCTCGCCGGGGCGGTACAGCCGTGGCTGGCCGCGGGGACCCTGCTGTGCCTGGCCGGCGGCCTCGGCCTGGCGCTCTTCGGCTCGCCGCCCGACTACCAGCAGGGCGAGAGCGTGCGGATCATGTACGTCCACGTGCCGGCGGCCTGGATGGCGCTCTTCGTCTATGCCTGCATCGCGCTGGCCAGCGCCTCGCTGCTGGTCTGGCGCCACCCGCTCGCCGGGCTGTTCGCCAAGGCCAGCGCGCCGCTCGGCGCCGGCTTCACCTTCCTGGCCCTGGCCAGCGGCGCGCTCTGGGGCAAGCCGATGTGGGGCACCTGGTGGGTCTGGGACGCGCGCCTGACCTCGGTGCTGATCCTGTTCTTCCTCTATCTCGGGCTGATCGCGCTGACCAACGCCTTCGAGAGCCCGGAGCGCGGCCAGCGGGCCAGCGCCGTGCTCGCCCTGGTCGGCGTCGTCAACCTGCCGATCATCAAGTTCTCGGTCGACTGGTGGAACACGCTGCACCAGCCGGCCAGCGTCTCGCGCCTCGGCACGCCGGCGATCGACCCGGCGATGCTCTGGCCGCTGCTGGCGATGGCCGCGGCTTTCATGTTCTACTACTTCTGGCTGGCCATCCTGCGCGTGCGCAGCGAGCTGATCGACGCACGGCTGCGCGCCCTGCACCGGCTGCAGACCGAGGGGCGCTGAGGCATGGAGCAGTTCCTGGCGATGGGCGGCTACGGCGGCTACGTCTGGCCCTCCTACCTGCTCGGCGCGCTCGTGCTCGGCGGGCTGTACCTGGTCTCGCGCGGCGAGCTCAGGCGCCGCGAGCGGCGCCTGCGGGCGCTCGAGAGCCGGCTGGAGTCCGGCGGCGGCCGGGCGCGGCGTCGGGGTGAGCATGAGCACGGCGGGGTGGCGCGATGACGCGCAAGCGCCGGCGCCTGACCATCCTGCTGCTCGCCCTGTTGTCGCTCGGCGCGGCGACGGCGCTAGTCCTGGCCGCCTTCGACGACAACCTGGTGTTCTTCTATTCGCCGAGCCAGCTCGGCGAGGCGGGGCTGCCGCCGGAGCGCCTGGTGCGGATCGGCGGCCTGGTCGTCGAGGAGTCGGTCGAGAAGGGGCCGGGCAGCCGGGTCGCCTTCCGGATCACCGATACCGCCGTCGAGGTCCCGGTGGTCTACGAGGGCATCCTGCCGGACCTCTTCCGCGAGGGGCAGGGCGTCGTGGCGCAGGGCCGCCTGCAGCCGGACGGCAGCTTCCGCGCCGTCGAGGTGCTGGCCAAGCACGACGAGAACTACATGCCGCCCGAGGTCGCCGAGGCGATCAAGCAGTCCGGGGAGTGGCGGCCGGCGGCCGGCGGCGAGCCCGAAGCCGGGTACGCGAGCCAATGAGCCCCGCCCCATGAGCCCCGCCCCATGAGCCCCGTCCCATGAGCCCCGAGCTCGGCCACTTCGCCCTGATCCTCGCCCTGGTCGTCGCCCTGGTCCAGGGCAGCCTGCCGCTGCTCGGCGCGGCGCGCGGGCGGCCCGGCTGGATGGCGGTCGGCGAGCCGGCCGCGGTCGCCCAGTTCGCCTGCGTGCTGATCGCCTTCCTGGTGCTGATCCAGGCCTACCTGGTCAGCGACTTCACGGTGCTCAACGTCGTCGAAAACTCGCACTCGACCAAGCCGCTGCTCTACAAGATCACCGGCGCCTGGGGCAATCACGAGGGCTCGATGGTGCTCTGGGTGCTGATCCTGGCGCTGTTCGGCGCCGCGGTCGCGCTCTTCGGGCGCAACCTGCCGCCCAGCCTGCGCGCCCGCGTGCTCTCGGTGCAGGCCTGGATCTCGCTCGGCTTCCTGTCCTTCACGCTGCTGACCTCGAACCCCTTCGAGCGTGTCTTCCCGCCGCCGGCCGACGGCCAGGATCTCAACCCGCTGCTCCAGGACCCCGGCCTCGCCTTCCATCCGCCGATGCTCTACACGGGCTACGTCGGCTTCTCGATCGTCTTCGCCTTCGCCGTGGCGGCGCTCCTGGAGGGCCGGGTCGACGCCGCCTGGGCGCGCTGGGTGCGGCCCTGGACGCTGGCCGCCTGGGTGTTCCTGACCGGCGGCATCGCGCTCGGCAGCTGGTGGGCCTACTACGAGCTCGGCTGGGGCGGCTGGTGGTTCTGGGACCCGGTCGAGAACGTCTCCTTCATGCCCTGGCTGCTCGGCACCGCGCTGCTACACTCCGCGATCGTCGTCGAGAAGCGTGACGCCCTGAAGGCCTGGACCATCCTGCTGGCGATCCTGACCTTCTCGCTGAGCCTGATCGGCACCTTCGTGGTCCGCTCGGGCCTGCTGACCTCGGTGCATTCCTTCGCCGTCGACCCGACGCGCGGCCTCTACATCCTGCTGCTGCTGGCGATCGCGATCGGCGGCTCGCTGCTGCTCTTCGCGATCCGCGCGCCGGCGATGAAGGGCGGCGGCCTGTTCGCGCCGGTCAGCCGCGAGGGCGGCCTGGTGCTCAACAACCTGCTGCTCGGCACGGCGACCGCCACGGTCTTGATCGGCACCCTCTACCCGCTGTTCCTCGAGGCCCTGGGCGGCGAGCGGGTCTCGGTCGGCCCGCCCTTCTTCAACCTGACCTTCGTGCCGCTGATGATGCCGCTGGTCCTGGTCATGGGCGCCGGCCTGCTGCTGCCCTGGAAGCGGGCCGACCTGGCCGGCCTGCTCGGCCGCCTGAAGGTCGCCATCGCGCTCGCCGTGGTCGGCGCCCTGGCGGCGCTCTGGCTCTACGACGGCACCCCCGTCCTGGCGGTGCTCTGGGTCGGGCTGGCGGTCTGGCTGGCGGCCGGCACGCTGACCGAATGGGCCGAGCGCGTGCATCTGTTCCGTGCGCCGGCCGCCGACAGCTGGCGGCGGGCGCGCCAGCTGCCGCGCAGCGCCTACGGCGCGACCTTCGCCCACCTCGGCCTGGCGATCGCGCTCGCCGGCATGATCGGCGCCAGCACGGGCAAGCAGGAGGCGGTCGAGCTGCTGCGGCCGGGCGAGACGCTATCGCTGGCCGGCTACGACTACCGGCTCGAGGGCGTCGAGCGGACCCGCGGCCCGAACTGGGTCGCCAACACCGCGACCTTCGCGGTCAGCCGCGACGGTCGCCCGGTGGCGACCCTGCGCCCCGAGCGGCGGCTCTACCTCGTCACCAACCGCGACACCACCGAGGCGGCGATCCACACGACCGGCCTGGTCGACCTCTACGCCGTCATCGGCGAGCCCTCGGAGAGCGAGTCCGGCGCCTGGATCGTGCGCATCTACCACGAGCCGCTGGTGCCCTGGATGTGGGCCGGGGCGCTGGTGATGATGCTGGGCGGCCTGCTGTCGCTGTCGGATCGCCGCCTGCGCGTCGGCGCGCCGCGCCGCGCTGCGCGCGACGGCGCCCTGGCCCAGCCGGCCGAGTAGCGGCGCCATGACCCTCCGGATCCTGCTCGGCGCGCTGCCGCTCGCCATCTTCCTGGCCGCGGCCGGCTTCTTCCTCTGGGGCCTCGACCCGGAGCGCGATCCGAGCGAGATCCCCTCGGCGCTGATCGGCAATCCGGCGCCGGACTTCGAGCTCGGCCCGATCCCGGGCTCGCAGACCCCGGGCCTGTCGCGCGCCGACCTGGCCGGCGAGGGACCGGTGCTGGTCAACGTCTTCGCCTCCTGGTGCGTGCCCTGCCGGGCCGAGCACGGCGTGCTGACCGAGCTGGCCGACGAGGGCGTGCGCCTGGTCGGCATCGACTACAAGGACAAGCCCGAGGACGCCCTGGCCTACCTCGCCGAGCTCGGCAATCCCTACGAGCGCATCGGCGCCGACCTCAGCGGCCGCGTCGGCATCGAGTGGGGCATCTCGGGCGTGCCGGAGACTTTCGTGCTCGACCGCGAGGGCCGCGTCGTCTACCGCCATGTCGGCCCGATCATGGCCCCGGAGGTCGAGCGCCGGATCCGCCCGGCGCTCGAGCGGGCGGCGCGATGAGGCGGCTTGCGACCCGCTCCTTCGCCGCCCTGGTGCTGGCGGCGCTGCTGCTGCCGGCACTGCTGCTACCGGCACTGCTGCTATCGGGCGGCGCCTGTGCGGTGCTGCCGGGCGAGCGGCTCGACGACCCGGTGCTGGAGGCGCGCGCGCGGGACATCTCCGCCGAGATCCGCTGCGTCGTCTGCCAGAACGAATCGATCGATTCCTCGGGCGCCGGCATCGCGCAGGACATGCGGGTGCTGATCCGCGAGCGCCTGAGCGCCGGCGACAGCGACGCGCAGGTCAAGGATTTCCTGGTCGCGCGCTACGGCGACTACGTGCTGCTGAGGCCGCCCTTCGCCAGCTACACCCTGCTGCTCTGGCTCGGACCGGTCCTGGTGCTGCTGCTCGGCGGCCTGGGGGCCGCGCTCTACCTGCGCGGCGGGCGCGGCGCCGGGGCGGGGGCGGGACCGCTGTCCGCAGAGGAGCGGGGCCGGCTGGCCCGGCTGTCGGGCGCGGGCGACGACGCGGCGCCGCGCGAATGACCCCCGGCTTCCTGATCGCCGCGGCGCTGCTCGCGCTGGCGGTCACGGCCGTGCTGGTCTGGCCGATGCTGCGCCGCGACCGCGCGGTCGCGGCCAGGCGCGACTACGACCTGGCGATCTACCGCGACCAGCTGGACGAGATCGACCGCGACCAGCGCCGGGGCGTGCTCGAGGCCGCCGAGGCCGACTCGGCGCGGCTCGAGATCCAGCGCCGCCTGCTCGCGGCCGACCGGCGGCAGGATGGCGACCGGCGGCGGGACGGCGAGCCGGCGCCCGCCGGCGCCGCCGCGCGGCGTGACTGGTTCATGCCGGTCGCCCTCGGCCTGCTGGTGCCGGGCCTGACGCTCGGCGTCTACCTGCTGCTCGGCCGGCCCGACGTGCCCTCGATCGACTTCGCGGAGCAGCAGGCGGCGGTCTCGGACATGGCCGGTCTCTCAGAGCAGCTGCGCGCCCGCCTCGAGCTCGAGCCGGAGGATCCCCGCGGCTGGGAGCTGCTCGGGCGCACCTACCTGGAGCTCGGCCGGCCGGACCGCGCCGCCGAGGCCTTCGGCAGCGCGCTGTCCTACGGCGGCGAGGCAGGGCGCCTGAACGCCTCGCTGGGCGAGGCCCTGGCCGCGGCCGAGGGCGGCCGCATCGGCGCCGAGGCGCGGGCCGCCTTCGCGCGCGCCCTGGAGGCCGACCCCGGCGAGCCGAAGGCGCGCTACTACGCCGGCCTGGCGCTGCTCCAGGACGGCCGGCGCGCCGAAGCCCTGGCGGTCTGGCGCCAGCTCGCCCAAGCTAGCCCGCCGGACTCGCCCTGGCTGCCGACGCTGGAGCAGGCGATCGCTTCGCTGGCGGCCGAGCTGGGCGCACCCGAATCGGACGCTCCCGCGCAGGATGGGGCCGAGGCGCCCGGGGCGGGCCCAGGTCCGACGCAGCAGGACGTCGAGGCCGCCGGCGAGATGAGCCGGGCCGAGCGCGAGGCCTTCGTGCGCGCGATGGTCGAGCGCCTGGCGGCACGCCTCGAGGAGGAACCCGGCGACGTCGAGGGGTGGCTGCGCCTGGCCCAGGCCCGGCAGGTGCTGGGCGAGAGGGACCGCGCGGTTGCGGCCCTGCGCCGCGCCCAGGAAGCGCTCGCCGACCGGCCGGCCGAGGATGTCTGGCGCCGTCGGGTCGAACAGGCGTTGCAGGAACTGGGCGAAAGTCCATGAATGGAGTCACGATGAGCAGGATTCTGATTCTTATTGCTGCGCTCGGCTGGCTGGCCGCGCCCGGTCCGGCCGCTGCCCAGTCCGACGGGGCAGGGGGCAGGGGTGCGGGGATGGCCGGCACCAGGGTCCTGCTCGGCACCGAGGGTGCCTATCCGCCCTTCAACTACATCGACTCCGCGGGCGAGCTGCGCGGCTTCGACATCGAGATCGCGCGCGCGCTCTGCGACGCCGCGGGCTTCGACTGCGCGTTCGTGATCCAGGACTGGGAGGGCATGATCCCGGGGCTGCTGGCCAAGAAGTACGACGCCATCGTCGCCTCCATGTCGATCACCGAGCAGCGGCGCGAGGTCGTCGACTTCACGAACAGCTACTACGACACCCCGGCGAAGTTCGTGAAGGCGCGCGAGGCGGCGCTGGAGGTCCCCGAGGAGCTGGCGGCGACGAACGCGGCGCTGGCCGGGCTGCGCATCGGCGTGCAGCGGGCCTCGAGCCATGCCGCCTTCGTCGGCGCCGAGCTGCCGGACGCCGAGCTGGTGGCCTATGCGACGCTGGAGGAGGCGCAGCTCGACCTGGCCAGCGGCCGCCTCGACCTGGTGCTCGCCGATTCCGTCGTGCTGCTCGAGGGCTTCCTGAAGACGCCGGCCGGCGCCGGCTTCGAATTCGTCGGGCCCAACATCTCGGTTCCCGAGTATCACGGGCACGGCGCCGGGATCGCCCTGCGCAAGGGCGAGGACGCCCTGCGCGAGGCCTTCAACGCCGCGCTCCGCCAGATTCGCGCCGACGGCCGCTACCAGGAGATCAATGCCAAGTACTTCGACTTCGACGTCTACGACGCCGACAATTGAATCTTTCCCCACGCCGGGTTGCGTCCATCGCAATCCTTGCGGGAATTGCCGCGTCGGCGAGTCCGAGCCGGGCTTTTCGCTTGGCAGCTTCCTGAGCTTCCGACTAACGTTCGGCTCGTGCCTGCGTCATCCCTTCGTCATCGAAGGCGACGCATAGACCGCCCGGGGGCGGGCGGCGCGACAGGGAGGCGGCCGGTCGAGGAGCGAGAAGGGGGCATGGCAGACGGCGCCGCAGCGCTCGTCGTCGACGAGCTGCACAAGTCGTTCGGTCCGCTGGAGGTCCTGAAGGGGGTTTCCCTGACCGCGCGCGACGGCGACGTGATCGCGATGATCGGCTCCTCCGGCTCGGGCAAGAGCACCTTCCTGCGCTGCATCAACCTGCTGGAGATTCCCGACTCCGGCACCATCACCCTGCGCGGCGAGACGATCCGGATGATCGAGACGCGACGCGGCGGCCGCCCGGAGAACTGGAAGCAGGTCGACCGGCTGCGCACCCGCCTCGGCATGGTTTTCCAGCAGTTCAACCTGTGGAGTCACATGACGGTGCTGGAGAACGTCGTCGAGGCGCCGATCCACGTGCTGAAGCGGCCCAGGAAGGAGGCCGTCGAGCTGGCCATGAGCCTGCTCGAGAAGGTCGGCATCGCCGAGAAGCGCGACCAGTACCCCTCGCACCTGTCCGGCGGCCAGCAGCAGCGCGCGGCGATCGCGCGCGCGCTCGCCATGGAGCCGGAGGTCATGCTGTTCGACGAGCCGACCTCGGCGCTCGACCCCGAGCTGGTCGGCGAGGTGCTGCGGGTCATGCGCCAGCTCGCCGACGAGGGCCGCACCATGGTCATCGTGACCCACGAGATGGGCTTCGCGCGCGAGGTCGCGAACGAAGTCCTGTTCCTGCACCAGGGCCGCATCGAGGAGCAGGGGCCGCCGGCCCAGGTCTTCGGCAACCCGACGTCGGAGCGCTGCCGGCAGTTCCTGAACAATAGCCGAGACATCTGAACAGGGAGTACCAAAGCATGCGTAAGCTGGTTTTCGCGCTGGCCGCCGTGGCCGCGCTCGGAACGGCGGCGAGCGCCGTCCAGGCCGAGACGAAGAAGGTCCTGATCGGCACCGAGGGGGCCTATCCACCGTTCAACTTCATCGACGACACAGGCAAGCTGCAGGGCTTCGACATCGAGATCGCCGAGGCGCTCTGCGCCGCCGCCGACTACGAGTGCGAGTTCGTCATCCAGGACTGGGACGGCATCATCCCGGGCCTGCTCGCCAAGAAGTACGACGCCATCATCGCCTCGATGTCGATCACCGACGAGCGCAAGCAGGTCGTCGACTTCACCGACAAGTACTACAACACGCCGGCCAAGTTCGTGGCGCCCAAGGCCGCGAAGCTGGACATCCCCGAGGAGGTGGCGGCGGCCAACGAGATGCTCTCCGGCATGCGCGTCGGGGTGCAGCGGGCGACGATCCACGAGAACTTCCTGCGCGCCAGGTTCCCGGCCGTCGAAGTCGTCTCCTACGCGACCCAGGAGGAGGCCAACCTCGACCTGACCAACGGTCGCCTCGACCTGGTCATGGCGGACTCGATCGCCCTGCTCGAGGGCTTCGTCAACACCGAGGCCGGCGAGGACTACGAGTACGTCGGCCCGGACTACGACGACCCGGATTTCCACGGCGCCGGCGCCGGCATCGCGATCCGCAAGGGTGAGGAGGCGCTGGTCGAGGGCTTCAACGCCGCGATCGCGCAGATCCGCTCCGACGGCACCTACAAGCAGATCAACGACAAGTACTTCGCCTTCGACGTCTACGGCGCCGAGGACTGAGCGCAGGCCGGCGGAGGGCGGCGCCCGGTTCGCCGCCAACCGCCGGAGCGCGCTCGAAGGCGATGCTGCAGGGCTGGGGCGACGAGATCCTCCGCGGGCTGGGCATGACCCTGGTCGTCGGCCTTTGCGCGCTCGCCCTTGCGATCCTGCTGGGCCTGCTCGGATCCTGGGCCAAGCTGTCGCGCTCGGGCCTGGCGCGCGGCGTCGCCACCTTCTATACGACCGTGGTCCGCGGCGTGCCCGAGCTGTTGCTGATCCTGATCGTCTACTACGGCACGCCGACCGCCATCCAGAGCTTCGCCAGCTATCTCGGCCACGACATCCGGGTCGACTTCAACCCCTTCATCGCCGGCGTCACGACCATCGGCGTGATCTACGGCGCCTTCGCGACGGAGGTCTTCCGCGGCGCCTTCCTGGCCCTCGACAAGGGCCAGCAGGAGGCCGCCCGCGCGGTCGGCATGGGCCGCGTGCTTGCCTTCCGGCGCATCGTCCTGCCGCAGGTCTGGCGCTTCGCGCTGCCCGGCCTCGGCAACCTCTGGCTGGTGCTGATCAAGGCGACGGCGCTGATCTCCGTGATCCAGCTGACCGAGCTGCTGCGCTGGTCGGACATTGCGGCGCGCAACACCCGCCAGCCCTTCACCTTCTTCTTCGTGGCGGCCTGCCTCTACCTGCTGATCACCCTGGTCTCCCAGGTCGTGCTGCAGCGCGCCGAGGTCTGGGCCAACCGCGGCATCCGGAGAGGCTGAGGCGGTGGACGCCGAGACGCTCCAGGCCCTGGCCGACCGCTTGCCGCGCGCGCCCGTCGATCTCGCGGTGATCGTCGAGTCCCTGCCGCAGATGCTCGACGGCATGCTGCTCACCCTCGAGCTGACGGCGGTGGCGCTGGCCATCGGCTTCGCCGCTTCGCTCGGCCTGGTGATGCTGCGGCTGAGCCGCAACCCGCTGCTCTGGATGCCGGTCTACGGCTTCGTCTTCTTCTTCCGCGGCACGCCGCTGCTGGTGCAGATCTTCCTGATCTACTACGGCAGCGGCCAGTTCCGCTTCGAGCTGATGGAGGTCGGTCTCTGGGCCTGGTTCCGCGACGCCTACTTCTGTGCGGTGCTGACCCTGACCCTCAACACCGCCGCCTACACCACCGAAATCCTGCGCGGGGCGATCCGCGCGGTGCCGCACGGCGAGGTCGAGGCGGCGCGCGCCTGCGGCATGTCGGGCGCCCTTCTGTACCGGCGGATCATCCTGCCCAAGGCCTTCCGCTTCGCCCTGCCGGCCTACTCCAACGAGGTCGTCTTCCTGTTCCAGGCGACCTCGCTGGTCTCGATCATCACCCTGATGGACCTGACCGGCGTCGCCCGCACGCTCGTTTCCAAGACCTTCGACGTCTACGAGATCTATATCACTGCCGGGCTGCTCTACCTGGTCGTCACCTACGGCATCCTCGGCCTGTTCCGCTGGGTCGAGCACCGCTGGTCGGGCCACCTGCGCGAGCCGCCCGGCGTCGGCAAGCGCCCGCCCGACCCGCTCGCCGGCATCGCCACCCCGACGTGAGTCGGCGCGCCCACGCCCCTCGACAAGCTCGAGATGAAGCTGAGGGCAGTGCCGAAGACTCGAGAGGAAGCGGCCGCTCGAGGATGCCCTGAAGTTTGCTTCGTCCCGAGCCTCTCGAGGGACGTGGCGGCGCGCGCGGTCCCGCCTTGGCTCGTTGCCGGAGCAGCGGCAGGACGGAGCAGAGCGCGGGCACCGCTGGCGCCCACGCCCCTCGACAAGCTCGGGACGAAGCTGAGGGCAGTGCCGAAGACTCGGGAGGAAGCGGCCGCTCGAGGATGCTCTGAAGTTCGCTTCGTCCCGAGCTTGTCGAGGGACGTGGTAGCGCTGGCGCCTAGGGACGCGCCGGCTTCGGCTGCAGGCGCGTAGCGCCGAGGATCGGGCCGTAGCCGCCGGCCTGGACCAGCACGGCGGCGCCGCGGTTGGGGCCGATCAGGGACTCGCAGTCGACCGGGAAGGACAGCGCCTCGCCCCGCCAGTGGCCGAGCCGCTCGATGGAGCGGACGACGTTGTAGTAGCTGATCCGCTTGCCGGCGTTCTCGCCGGCGGGGATGTCGACGGTGCGGTGGTGGTCGTAGGCGACCAGCCAGACCACGGCGCCGTCGGGCGGCGCCTCGCCGGCGGCGATCTCGACGGCCTCGTCGCCGACCAGCGTGACCTCGACGGACGGGCGCGAGCGCTCGGCGGCCGCGATCGCCGCGAGCACCGGGGCGCGGCGCGAGCCGACCATCTCCTCGCGGCCCTGCACGACCATCTGCGGGGTGTAGACCATGCGCCGGCCCTGGGTGCGGGCGTAGGCGCGCTGGCGCTCGGTCATGGCGGCGCTGGCGAAGGGGTCCTTCCAGCCGATGTAGTCCCAATAGTCGACGTGCAGCGAGAGCGCCAGGACGTCGCCGCGCATCGCCAGCTCGCCGAGCAGGGCGTCGGCCGGTGGGCAGGAGCTGCAGCCCTGGCTGGTGAACAGCTCGACGACGATCGGCGCCTCGACGGCCTGCTTGCCGACCTGAGCCGGCGCCAGGGCCGCCCCGGCGAGGCCGAGCAGCAGGAGCAGCGAAAGGACGGCGGCTCGGCGGATCATGGCAGGCAGAAGGGTAGGGACGCCGGGCAACACGAACGAGTCACGTTCGGGTGAGAGAATCCCCGCAGGCCCGCCGGCACGCCGCTAGCCGGCTGCGGCGAGCGAGAAGGCGGTCTGGGCGGTCCGCGAGGCCTGGGGCTGGCCGCGGCGCACCTCGACCTGGACGGTCATGTCCAGGAAGGAGTCGGCGGCGCCGTAGAATGTGCCGTGCAGCGGGATCGCCTGGCTGGGATCGCGGGCGACGGCGACGCGGATCAGGTTGCTGCCGCCGGCCCGGCCGTTGGTCGGGTCGAACTCGACCCAGCCGGCGCCCGGCAGGTAGACCTCGACCCAGGCGTGGGTGTTGCCCGCGCCCTGGGTCCGGCTGACCGTGCCGGCCTTCTCGACCGCCGGGTCGTAGAGGTAGCCGCTGACGAAGCGCGCGGCGAAGCCGAGCGCGCGTACCGCCTCCATCATGAACAGCGCGTAGTCGCGGCAGGAGCCGCCGCCGAGGTCCAGCGTCTCGGTCGGGCTCTGGGTGCCCAGGCCGTGGCGCCGACGGTAGGTCAGGTGGTCGTGGAGGGCGGTGTTGATGCGCAGCAGCAGGTCCAGGGTGTCGACCGGGCCCTCGGCGGTGCGCACGAAGTCCTTGGCCCAGGCGTCGACCCGGCGGTCCGGGTCGGGATAGTGGCGCTCGACGGTGCGGCCCAGGTCGGGAATCTCCTCGCTCGAGTAGGCGAAGGGATAGGTCCGGGCATAGGGCTCGATGGCGAAGGCCGGGTCCTCGCGGCCGACGTGGTCGATCACGATTCGGCTCTCGAAGTGCAGCTCCTGGGCCGGCGCTTCGAAGCTGGCGACGGCGATGGAGTTCGAGAAGACGTCGTGCCGCCAGCGGACGCGGGCCTCGGGCGAGACCGTCAGGGCGCTGTCGAGCAGGCGCAGGTCGTGGCTGTCGCGCGGCCGGAACATCACGTGATGCTCCCCGAAGGCGACCGGGTTGCGGTAGCGGTAGATCGTGAGGTGGCGGACGGTGAGGATGGTCATGATGGAGCGAGCCTAGCCGCAAGGGGGCTAAGACTAGATGAACGCCCAGAGTCGGCGATAGAGTCGGCGATAGCGTCCGGGATAGCGCTTGGAGCAGGGGCGGGGGGGCGGCGCGGTCCGCCGCCCCCGCGCGCCTCATCAGGCGGCCTGCTCGCCGTTGCGCAGGTTGCGCAGGACGTAGTGCAGGATGCCGCCGTGGCGGAAGTACTCGACCTCGTCGGCGGTGTCGATCCGGCACAGCAGCGCGATCTCCCGGCTGGAGCCGTCGGGCCGGCGGATCCGGCAGGTTACCGCCATGCGTGGCCTGACGCCGTCCTCGATGCTGAGGATGTCGAAGACCTCCTCGCCGGTGAGCCCGAGGCTGCTGCGGCTGTCCTCGTCGGTGAACTGGAGCGGCAGCACGCCCATGCCGACCAGGTTCGAGCGGTGGATGCGCTCGAAGGATTCGGCGATGACCGCGCGCACGCCGAGCAGGCGTGTGCCCTTGGCCGCCCAGTCGCGCGACGAGCCGGTGCCGTATTCCTTGCCGGCGACGACGACCA